>JBMOPR010000594.1:0-11193 GCA_049323075.1 Pseudomonadota bacterium | reverse complement strand
GGTGGCAACGCCGGGTGGTGGTGGATGGGGTGCGGCCTGACTGGCGATTGAGCCAATTCCAGTGGTTTTACCCAGGCAGTAGTTGTACCTATCCAAGTTGGCCGGATTTTTTTTCCTGTTCCAATTACAACAACAGCAGTTACTACCGGGATAAAAGTAGAGAGAGACGCACCATGACTGACAGCATCCAAACCCACTACCGCGCCTGCCATCTGTGCGAAGCCATCTGCGGGCTGGAGATCAAGACCCAGGGCGACCGCGTTCTTTCCATCAAGGGCGACGACAACGATCCCCTCAGCCGCGGTTATATCTGCCCCAAGGCCACCGCGCTGCAGGACATTCATGAAGATCCCGATCGGCTGCGTCAGCCTTTGCAGCGAGTGGGTGACCAGTGGCAACCCATCAGCTGGGACGCCGCCTTCGATCTGGCGGCGGAAAAACTGGTAGCGGTGCAGCAGCAACACGGCGGCAACGCCATCGGCATCTACATGGGCAATCCCAGCGTGCACAACTGGGGCATGACCACCCACGCCGCAAATTTTTTCAAACCGCTGAAAACCCGCAACCGTTTTTCCGCCACGTCGGTGGACCAGCTGCCGCACCAGCTGCTGTGCTACTGGATGTACGGCCACCAGGTGCTGGTGCCGGTGCCGGATATTGATCGCACGCAGTTGCTGATCATCGTCGGCGGCAATCCCATGGCGTCCAACGGCAGCCTGTGGACCGTGCCCGGTTTTCGCCATCGTGCCAAGGCATTGCAGAAACGCGGTGGCCAGCTGGTGGTGATCGATCCGCGCCGCAGCGAAACTGCCGATATCGCTGACCAGCATCATTTCGTACGTCCCGGCAGCGATGCCTTTTTGCTGCTGGCGATGGTGCGCGAAATTTTCGCGAACAACTGGGTGAAGGCAGGGCATCTGGGCGAAAGTCTGCTGGGTCTGGAAGAAGTCAAACATGCAGTGGAACCATTTTCGCTGGAACTTGCGGCGCAGCAGACCGGCATGTCCGCCGCTGCGATCAGGGAACTGACCCGCCAGTTCGCCCACACGGAAAACGCCGTGATCTACGGCCGCATGGGCATTTCCGTGCAGCGTTTCGGTTCCATCTGCCAGTGGGCGATCCAGCTGCTGAATATTCTCACGGGCCATCTGGATGTGCCCGGCGGTTCCATGTTCAGCCTGCCGGCGGTGGATCTGGTGTGGGGCCCCAACAGCAAGCCCGGCCATTTCAATGCGTGGAAGAGCCGCGTGCGCGGTTTGCCGGAATTTGGCGGCGAACTGCCGTGCTCGGCGCTGGCGGAGGAAATAACCACGCCCGGCGAAGGCCAGATTCGCGCGCTGATCACCGGTGCCGGCAATCCGGTGCTGTCCAATCCCAACGGGCAGCAGCTGGAAAAAGCGCTGGGGTCGCTGGAATTCATGCTGTCGCTCGATATTTACCTGAATGAAACCACGCGCTTTGCCGATCTGATCCTGCCGTCCACCAGCCCGCTGGAGCACGATCATTACGATCTGGCGCTGCAGGTGTTTGCCGTGCGCAATACTGCCAAATACAGCCCGGCGATTTTTCCGAAACCGGAAGGTGCCATGCACGACTGGGAAATCATGTCGGCGATTGGCGAGCGCATTTCCAGTCTGCTGGGGCAGAAGCCGCTGCCGGTGTTCCCGCCGGACATGATTCTGGATGCGGGCCTGCGCGCCGGGCCTTATGGCGAGGATCTGTCGCTGCAGGTGCTGAAGGACAATCCCCATGGCGTTGATCTGGGCGAACACACCACCTGCCTGCCGCAACGTCTGTATCACGAGGACAAGAAAATCCGTTGTGCGCCGGACGCCGTGCTGGCGGATCTGCCCCGTCTGCTGGCGGAAAGCAGCTGCGCCGATGCAGCCGGTTTCCGCCTGATCGGCCGTCGCCATATCCGCAGCAACAATTCCTGGCTGCATAATTCCCAGCGTCTGGTGAAAGGGCCGCTGCGCAGCCAGCTGCTGATGCACCCGGACGATCTGGTGCGGCTGGGGGTGAGCAGCGGGCACAACGTGAAGGTGGCATCGCGGGTGGGATCGGTGGTGGTGCCGGTGGAAGCCAGTGACGAAATCATGCCCGGGGTGGTGAGTCTGCCCCATGGCTGGGGCCACCATCGGGCTGGCATTCGCATCGGCGTGGCGCAGGAGCATGCCGGCGTAAGCGTGAATGATCTGACCGACGAACAGTATCTGGATGATTTGTCGGGCAATGCCGCGCTCAACGGCGTGCCGGTGTCGGTGACGGCGGCCTGATCCGGGAGGATGGGTAAAATCCCTGCGGGCAGTGCGGTGTTTTTCAGGCGGTCAGCCATGAACAATCCGGTTACAAAATCATGTTACAATGGCCGCCAGTTTCGGGTTGCCGGTGTCTGTGCGGCCCGGTTTTTCAACAGCAGGTGAGAACATGGATACCCTGGACGTCATCAAAGACCAGATCAGCAGCAACAACGTCATCCTCTATATGAAAGGCACACCGCAGTTTCCCCAGTGCGGTTTTTCCGCCCGCGCGGTGGAAGCCCTGATGTCCGTCGGCAAGCCGTTTGCGTATGTGAATATCCTGGAGCACCCGGATATCCGTTCCGAGCTGCCGAAATTCGCCAACTGGCCGACCTTCCCGCAGCTGTGGGTGAAGGGTGAGCTGGTCGGCGGCAGCGATATCGTGCTGGAGATGGCGCAGAAAGGTGAACTGAAACCGCTGATCGAGGAAGCCACGGGCGAATAACCCGGTGCGACCCGCGGCAGAAAATAAAAAACCCGTCCAATGTGACGGGTTTTTTATTGGGCATTAGCCAGCTTTTTTCTCCAGCGCGACATCCTGCTGGCGCGAAAAATAGCGTTCGAAGAATTGCATTGATTCCGGCGCCGGTGTTGGCTTCGCGAAATAAAAGCCCTGAATGAAATCGCAACCGCGCTGTTCCAGGATCGTCAGCTGGTGTTCGGTTTCGATGCCTTCCGCCACGATCTCCAGCTTCAGGTTCTGCGCCAGGCTGATGATGGATTCCAGCACCAGTATGGATTCGGGGTCCTGCTCCAGATCGCGGATGAAACTGCGGTCGATCTTCAGCGTGTCGATGGGGAAGCGGCGCAGGTAGGCCAGCGACGAATAGCCGGTGCCGAAATCGTCCAGCGCGATGCGGACACCGGTTTCCTTCAGCTTGCACAGCACATCGATGGCGTGGGATTCATTCTGCATCAGGCCCGATTCGGTGATTTCCAGTTCCAGCTGCGCGGGTTCGATGGCGAACTGGCGCAGACAGCGCTGCACGGTCTGCAGCGGATTGCCGAAATTCAGCTGCGCCGGCGACAGGTTCACCGATATGGACACGTTCGGAATATTCTGCCGGTTCCAGGCTTCCAGCTGGCGACAGGCCGCTTCCAGCACCCAGTTGCCCAGTTCCTGGATGTAACCGCTTTCCTCCGCCAGCGGAATGAACAGCGCCGGGCTGATCATGCCTTTTTCCGGATGCTGCCAGCGCATCAGCGCTTCGAATTCAATGCGCTGCTGCCCCTGCACTGGCACCCGCGGCTGGTAGAAGAGCACGAATTCGTTGTTCTCCAGCGCAGACCGCATGGACGCTTCCAGTGCCAGTCGCTCGGTTTTGGATTTTTGCATGCCGGAATCGTAGAACTGGAAATTGTTTTTGCCCTTGGCTTTCGCGGCGTACATCGCGATGTCCGCGTGCTTGAGCAGCGATTCCGGTGTCTGGCCGTCTTTCGGATACAGGGAAATGCCGATGCTCGCGCTGACGAACACCGAGTGATCCAGCAGCTTGAAGGGCTGTGCCAGCTTGCCCAGAATGCGCTCCGCCACTTTCGCTGCTTGCCCAGGGGAGTGGATATCCGGCAGCACCAGGGTGAATTCGTCGCCGCCCATGCGCGCCAGCAGTTGCGATTCCTCGCCGCCGGCGTTGCGCTGCATCAGATCATTGCCGCGAATGCATTCCTTCAGCCGTGCGCCCACCTGCATCAGCAGGATGTCGCCGATCTGGTGGCCGAGGGCGTCGTTGATGTTCTTGAAGTTGTCCAGATCGAAAAACAGGATCGCCAGCTGCTGGCCCCGTTGCTGCGACCGTTCGATCAGGTGTTGCATGGAATCGATCGAGGTGACCTTGTTGGGCAGGCCGGTGAGGGTATCGAAATGGGCGAGTTCCTCGATCTGCCGCGACGATTGCCGCAGGTTGTCATGCATGGTGCCAAATGATGCAGCGAGTTCTGCGATCTCGTCGCGTTTGTCCGGTGCCGGCAGGTCCAGTTCATTCAGCGTCTCCAGATTACCGCTGGCGAGGGCATCGGTCATGCGCCGGATCTGGCTCAGGGGGCTGGTGACGAAGCTGGCCACGGCCGAGTGCAGCACCAGCACGGCAAACAGTCCGGCGAGGATGGCGATATAACTCAGCAGCCGGTCCAGCTGTTCGATGCTGGACTGGATCTTGATGTCCGGAGTGAAACCGATCAGCTTCAGGTCCGGTGCCAGGGTTTGTTCGCTGACGAACCAGGCCTGATTGTCCATCATCACGGTCTGAGCCGGCCGGCTTGGGAACAGTGAGCTGGCGGTGTAGTCCCGCGATCCGCTCAGCCATTTGTACTGGGCGTCCGTCAGATACAGCAGCACGTGCAGGTTGCGGCGCACGTTGTCGATGAAGCGGCTGAAAAAATCCAGCCGGATGGTGAGGATGCAGTAGCGCGGAGTCGGCCCTTCCATGCGCCGGGCCAGCTGCATGAGCGGTATGCTCTGGCCCGGATGACGGAGGATGCGGCGGCCGCTGTCCTGGCCGCTGGCTGGGATGAACGGTGTCAGCGTGTTGAGCAGACTGGATGCCGACAACTGGCGTTCACCCTGGCTGTCCACCAGATCGATTTGCAGTACGGCGGGATGATCGGCGATGAATTTATCCAGTTCCGCCTGATGCAATACAGGCTGTTCCAGCAGGCGCTGCAGCAGGGCCTGACCGTTTTCTTCACCCTGGATCAGGGTTTGACGGGCCTGGTCCGCCAGCAAGGTCATCTGCTCGGTGGCGTGCTCCTGTGCGATTCCCTGCAAATGACGGTGCACCAGCCAGCAGGCCAGCACCAGGGGAACGAGCACGAGCGGAATCAATACAGACAAAAACTTGCGCTGTAACTTCATAACCGGTAACTGCTTCTATACGGTACAACCTGAGTATAGTGAAGCGACTTAGTTTGTCCGGCGCCGAGGGCAGGCAATGGGTTAGAAACTTCGCCTCTTTGCACCTAATGCGTTATGCGAAAAGGATTTTTAGGAAAGCGACAAATGTTTGGTAATGTGAATCCGATCACATTAGTGCCTGGGCGCTGAGGAGATTCCTGCCATGCTGAACGCACCCCTTTTTCATGATGTACGCGTATTCGATGCCAGCGGGGCCCATCTGGTGGGTCACTTGGTGCATATGGATGACGATGGACTCGACATGCTGGCTGACCAGCCGTTCGATCAGGAGAGCGAGCTCACGTTCATGCTCGATGACATTACTGCGTTTGAGCCAGGTAAAAAGGTAATGTTTTCTGCCATCTGCGATTACTGCAATCCGGATGACGAGAGTCTGGATGTGTACCACGTGCATTTGAATTTCACGCACCTGTCGCCTCAAGCGAGGGAAGTCACCAACCTGCTGGTGTAGTCGGGCTTACAACAGGCGGATGGCTGGTTTTGGATCTTTCGTACCAAAACCAGCTTGACCTCGTCGATCCTTCCTTTCATCATCGGCGCATCGAATAATTGGGTTATCCAATTTTTTCCTTGTAGCCGAGGGTCTTTCCGCCATGTCCGCCTTTGAACAGCCCCTGCCGGGCAAACGTCGCCTGGCCATGCTCCGTTCCCTGCTTCGCCACGCGCTCGAGCGGGCACAACCGCCTGCCGCCACCGCCTCGTTCGACCCCGCCCATCTCACCGGGCGTCTGGGGGCCATTGAATTCGTGCGAGACAAAAACGGCGTTGCCCACATTTACGCGGCAGTGGAGGCGGATCTGTACCGGGTGGTGGGGTATCTGCAGGGGCGCGAACGCCTGGTGACGATCGAGGCCCTGCGGCATCTCGCGGCCGGTCGGTTGTCAGAGTGGCTGGTGAACGTGAAGATACCGGCCAGCGTGGAGCGCTTCGGTGGTTTCCGGGTGGGTGAGTTCGACGGCTTCCTGCGTCCGCTGGGTTTTGAGCGCGAGGCGGAGCGGGACTACGCGCAGCTGGCACCCGAGGTGCGCGCCTGTCTGGATGCGTTCGCCGACGGCATGAATGCGGCCATGGCGGCCTATGGCGGAGACTACCCGGCGGAATTCCTGGTGATTGGCGCACTGCGTCCCTGGCATGGCCGCGATTGCCTGCTGCTGGCCCGCGCCAGCGCCCTGGTGATCGCGCTGATGCCGCTGGAAAACGAACTGACCTTTGACAACGTGCGCAATCAGGAAGGCGATGCCATCGCCCGCATCCTGTATCCGGACGCGCCCTGGGAAAATGCACCGGATGTGGCCCCCGGCGGCGGCTCCGGCATTCCCGACAGTCCGTTCGATCCGCCCAACATGGGCAGCAACAACTGGGCGGTGGCCGGCAGCCGCACCGCCAGCGGCCGGCCGATTTTCTGCAATGATCCCCACGTGCCGCTGATTCCTGCGCCCACTTTTTGGCATCACGTCCACCTGGAGTGCCCGCAGTACCGGGTGCAGGGCGGCATGTACCCCGGTTTTCCCGGCATGGGCTGGGGCCACAACGGCGCCATTGCCTGGGGTGTCACCACGGCGTTTCGCGATGCCTGGGATATCGTGCGCATCGAACGCCTGCCCGGCGACGACTCCCGCTACAAAACCCCCGGCGGCACCGGTACGATCCACAAGCACCGCGAACCGCACCAGTCCCGTTTTGGAAAAACCGTGAGTCTGGAATGGGAAAGCTGCGAGCACGGCGTTATCTATCCCGACTGGCGTCACCATGACGGCTGCGATCTGGCGCTGAAGGTGGCGGAGGCCGACGGCGCGCTGCATTTTACCGGCCACCGCGCCCTGTTCGCTGCGCAGACGGTGGAGCAGACGCAGGCGGCGCTGGCGCAGATGAACCGCGGCCCGTTCGATTTCAATCTGGTGTATGCCCACAAGGACGGTCACATCGCCTGGGAGCAGATCGGCCAGCTGCCGCGTCGCAACAAGGACGGGCTGTTCATCCGCAATGCCAGCGATCCGGATTCGCTCTGGCAGGGTTATCTGGATTTCACCGAGAATCCGAAAATCATCAATCCGGAAAGCGGCGTGGTGGCAACCGCGAACAGCGACACCGATCCGCAGCAGTTCACTAAAATCGGCACCCGGGTGCACTGTGAACCGCGCTATCGCCAGCAGAGGGTGACCGACGTGCTGTTGCAGCAGAACGCCCACGATCTGGCGTCGATGCAGGCGCTGCAGCGGGATCTGCACTGTTTTTATGGCCTGGAACTGAAACGCCCTTTGTGTGAGGCGCTGGAACTGGCGGACCTGCCGGCAAAGGATCGGGTGGCGGTATCGCTGCTGCGGGACTGGGACGGCCAGTTCGGCACCGATTCCGTGGGCGCCTGCCTGTTCTTTTTCACCCGGCAGACATTGTGCGTGAACATATTCATGAACGTGCTGGGTGGTGAATCCGCCAAACGCTTCACCCACGGCCAGCGCGCCATTCCGCGTCTGGACCGCATGCTGCTGGACGAGGAGGACCGCCTGCGCCAGTTGCTGTTGCTGCGCACGGGTGAATCGTTGAATGCCTGGATCGAGCGCTCGTTCCGGCAGGCGTTGCGGAAAATCCGCAAGGTGGCCGGGCCGCAGCCGGCGCAGTGGCAGTGGGGCAACCTGCACCGGGTGCGCATTGGCACCGTGCTGGCGGATGTGCCGGGCCTGAGCAAACGCTGGCTGGCACTGGACGCGCCGATGCCCGGCGAGGCCAACACGGTGAGCCCGTCGGTGGCGATTCCGTTTGGCGGGAAACTGCGGGCGTTTGTGGGCGCCAGCACGCGTTTCATCTGCGATCTGGCCCATCCGGAGGAAGCCTGGTTCTCCCATTGCGCGGGGCCGTCGGCCGATCCGGATTCGCCTTACTACCATTCGCTGCCACAGCAGTGGTTGCGGTATGAATACTTCAAGTCCGCGTTGTGGCCGGCGGACGCGGTGCCGGATGTGATCGAGCGGCATGTGATGCAGTAGTGCCTGGTTGAAATGGTCCTGCCTGCTGGACGTTGCCCGCTTTGCGCATTATGTTTGTTTCAGGATTTTCTGATTTCCCTATCTTTCTGAAACATAAGGAACCTTTATGCAATGGCCCCTTCGCATCGCGGATCTTCTGGCTGGCAAGGCTGCGGTGGGCAGCAGCGTCACGGTGAAAGGCTGGGTGCGCACCCGGCGCGATTCCAAGGCGGGATTTTCCTTCATCAACATCCACGACGGTTCGGCCTTTGATGGCATCCAGGTGGTGGCTGAACAAGCCTTGCCGAATTACAGCGACGAAATCCTGAAGCTGGGTGCCGGCTGCAGCGTCAGCATTACCGGTACGCTGGTGGCATCTCAGGGCAAGGAGCAGGCAGTGGAAGTGAAAGCTGAAGCATTGACTGTGCTGGGCTGGGTGGATGATCCGGAAACCTATCCCGTCGCGAAAAAACGTCACACCTTCGAATACCTGCGCACCGTGGCCCATCTGCGGCCGCGCACCAACACCTTTGGCGCCATGGCACGCATTCGCAATTCCGCGTCCCAGGCCATTCACCGCTATTTCAACGAACGCGGTTTTTACTGGGTGAACACGCCGATCATCACCGCGAGCGATTGTGAAGGGGCAGGGGAGCTGTTCCGGGTGAGCACGCTGGATCTGCACAACCTGCCACGCAACGACAAGGGCGGTGTGGATTTCACGAAGGATTTTTTTGGCGCTGAATCCTATCTCACCGTATCCGGCCAGTTGAATGGCGAAGCCTACTGCACGGCCATGTCGCGCGTTTACACCTTTGGCCCCACGTTTCGCGCCGAGAATTCCAACACCAGTCGCCACCTGGCGGAATTCTGGATGGTGGAGCCGGAAGTGGCGTTCGCCGATCTGAAACAGAACGCCGACATGGCGGAGGAATTCCTGCAATACGTGTTTCGTGCCGTGCTCAATGAGCGGCAGGACGACATGGCGTTCTTCGACCAGCACATCAGCCAGGGCGTGATTGCGCGGCTGGAGTCGGTGGTGAATGCCGAGTTCGTGCGCATGGATTACAGCGACGCGATCACCGTGCTGCAAAAATCCGGCAAAAAATTTGAATTTCCCGTGCAGTGGGGGCTGGACCTGCAATCGGAACACGAACGTTATCTGGCTGAGGAATATGTGGGCCGGCCGGTGATCCTGATGAACTACCCGCAAGCGATCAAGGCGTTCTACATGCGTGCCAACGACGACGGCAAGACCTGCGCCGCGATGGACGTGCTGGCACCGGGGATCGGCGAGATCATCGGTGGCAGCCAGCGTGAGGAACGCCTGGACGTGCTGGACGCAAAAATGCAGGCTCTGGGTCTGCAGGAAGGCCTCTGGTGGTACCGTGACCTGCGCCGTTACGGCACCATACCCCATGCAGGGTTCGGCCTGGGCTTCGAGCGCCTGCTCACCTACATCACCGGCATGGAGAATATCCGCGATGCGATTCCGTTTCCGCGGGTGCCGGGCAGTGCCCTGTTCTGATGGCGCGTTCCCCGAATAGATAAACGTTCAGGTTGGCGACCACCGCAATCGGCTTCTCTGTTTTGACGCCAGGCTGCCAGAACAAAAGCGTCATTGCCATTGCATGGCGCTTTTGTTTATTGTCCCGGTCAATTATTTGGCAGCGCGCCAATCGGTTTCTGTCAATACGTCCGTTCAAATCAATCGTGACTGTATTTGCGGTTCCCGCACACGGCCGGGGGCATCGTAAACGGATTTCACTAAATGCGTTTCAAATTGTGAATGACTAGCGATTTTTTAATCAGGTCTCACTAAAATAATTTCCCTAGTAGCCTGGCGGCAGAAAACCAGGCACTGTGCTCGCGCACTTCCTGATTGTTTACCATTGATTGTTTGTGAACAGCTCGCTGCGGCCGTGCGTTGCAGCGTTCCCGTTTGGTTTGTATTTGGTCGAGTCAACTTACGGCTGCGGCGCGGATCTGCTCGCCAGTTGAATGTCGAAATATCACAGCGGATGTGTCCCTTGTGAAGAACCTTTTTCTTCACGTTTCACAACCCGAGTAGTCTGTGATGAAACCAAAAGTACATGTCATTGCACCACGTTATCCCTTTGGTCCCGAGCATGAAGCGCAGGCTGAGTTGCTGGCAGGTGAACATCGCTGGCGAGTTGATCCCGTTGATATTTCCAAGGGCCACCTCTGTGTGCGGGCCCTTAATTCTGTGGCGGAAGCGCTGCAGGAACGAACCAGTGTGGATGCCGTCCAGTTGCGGGTGCTGGGCAAGCATTTCAATCTGACGGGTCTTGAAGTCAGCAAGTACGTTGACTGCGAAAGCGGGCGCCACAAAAAGCTGGTACTGAAGTGCATTGATGCCGGTGAGACGTCGGCCCAATTGTGGGAAATCAGTTTTGCGCTGCGCATGCGCCCCAGTGAAGGCGTGGAGCAACAGTATGACGAACTGACCCTGCCGAAGGTGCCGGCACGGGGCGTTTATACGGAAACGGCGCGGCAGGAGCGCCTGGCGTTCCTGAAAGAACAGACCGGTCACGACCTGCAGGAAGTATCGGCCACCCGGCTGGACCCGAAAGCCCTGGTCAGCAATATCGAGGCGCTGATCGGGTCGGTGGAAATTCCGGTGGGTGTGGCGGGGCCGCTGCATATCAAGGGCGAGCACGCCAATGGCCTCTTTTACGCGCCGATGGCCACGTCCGAAGGCGCGTTGGTGGCATCGGCCACCCGGGGTGCGACTGCGCTGTCGCGGGCGGGCGGTGTGACGGCACGGGTGCTGGGCCAGCGCATGCTGCGGGTGCCGGTGTTCGTGCTGGAAGATCTGTCGATGGCGTTCTTCTTCGCCGAATGGGTCAAGGATCACCAGCACGAAATCGCCGAGCAGACACGCCGCTATTCCAATTACGCCAATCTGGTGGAACTGCAGACGTCGGTATTGGGCAAGGCCGTGCACGTGCACTTCGTCTATGAAACGGGCGATGCAGCCGGCCAGAACATGACGACT
>JBMOPR010000593.1:0-11257 GCA_049323075.1 Pseudomonadota bacterium | reverse complement strand
AGCGTTTCCACCTGAATGAATACGTTTCCAGAAAATCTGAATATGATCAGTTTGAGGGTTTCCATGGGTTGGTTAGCCAATTTCAATATTCCGCATAATATATATTATGTTAAATTATATGCATTGATTCGACGGCACATTTCCCATTCCCGGATACACTTCTACTGATGACCACACAGGAGCCCCGCTTATGGATTTGCTGCCCTACCTGAAAGCCATGGTGGACCGGGAGGCGTCTGACCTGTATTTCTCGTCCGGGGCGCCCGTGGCCATGAAAATTGAAGGTGTGACCTCCTACGTAACCCATCATGCGCTGGGCCCGGGCATGACCAAGAACCTGGCCTACTCCGTGATGAATGACCGCCAGCGGGCAGAGTTCGAACGGGAATACGAACTGGACATGGCCATTAGTGTCGAGGAGCTGGGCCGATTTCGCATGAATGTGTTCATGCAGCGTGGCGAGGTGGCACTGGTGGTGCGCTTCATCAAGTCTGCCATTCCCGGTGTTGCTGAACTGCACCTGCCGGAGTTGCTCAATGAACTGATCATGGCGCCCCGTGGACTGGTTCTGGTGGTGGGCGCGACCGGGTCCGGCAAATCCACCACGCTGGCCTCCATGATCGATTACCGCAACCAGCACAGATCCGGGCATATCCTCACCATTGAGGACCCCATCGAATACATCCATCATCACAAGCAATCCATCGTCAACCAGCGCGAAGTGGGGGTCGACACACACTCGTTCAATCACGCGCTGCGTCGGGCCATGCGCGAGGCACCCGATGTGATCATGGTGGGTGAAATCCGCGACCGCGAAACCATGCAGCAGGCACTGTCCTATGCAGAGACCGGCCATCTTTGCCTGTCCACCCTGCATGCCGCCAATGCCAACAAGGCGCTGCGGCGCATCGTGAATTTCTTTCCGGAATCCGCCCACAGTGAACTGTTCCTGGATTTGTCACTGCATTTGCAGGCGATCGTTTCGCAGCGACTGCTGCCCGGGCTCCACAACAAACGCGTTCCGGCGGCGGAAGTTCTTCTGGCAAGTCCCTACATCAAGGATCTGATCCAGAAAGGCGAAATCGACAATATTCACGAGGCCATGGAAAAAAGCACTGATCGTGGCATGCAGACGTTCGACCAGTCACTGCTGGAGCTATACCGCGCCGGCAAGATCAAACTGCAGACCGCACTGGACAATGCAGATTCGCGCAACAATATCAGCATCAAGATCCGGCTGGAGGATAAAAACGCGTTGTCTGGTGGTACCGAGATGAAGTTGAGCGACGACTGATTTCCCAATCATCGCAGTCCATTCTGCAACCGATTTCCCGTATAATCGGCACCATCTGCTTTTGCCACGGGAAAGAAACCGATGACGCCGGAATCCAGCCGACAATTAATTGAACAGTACTATGCCGCATTCAATCGCGGCGACATGGAGCAATTCCTCAGCCTGCTCACCGACGACGTCATTCACGACATCAATCAGGGCCAGCGCGAAACCGGGCGCGACACGTTTGCCGCTTTCATGCAGCGCATGAACCGCAATTACCGCGAAAAACTGGTGGAGATAACCATCATGGTCAACGCCGACGGCAGCCGCGCCGCCGCTGAATTTATCGTACTGGGCGAGTATCTGGCTACTGACGAAGGATTGCCACCTGCGCGCGGACAGACCTACCGCCTGCCTGCGGGTGCCTTTTTCGAAATCCGTGCCGGCAAGGTGGCCCGCGTCACCAATTACTACAACCTGAACGACTGGATCGCGCAGGTCAGCGGGTGACATCATGACGCACTCCGACAACATCACCGTCAGGCGCGTCAGCGGGCCGGCACTGCAACAGTACATCCCCGCCCTCGCCCGGCTGCGCATCGAAATTTTTCGCGATTTTCCCTATCTGTACGACGGCACGACAGACTACGAGGAACAGTATCTGCGCACATACAGCGCATGCGAGCAGGCGGTGATCGTGCTGGCCCTGGCCGGCGATGATATCGTGGGCGCGTCCACCGGCATTCCCATGGCGTTTGAAACCGACGAATTCAAAGCGCCACTGATCAACGCCGGCTATGACGTGAACTGCGTTTTTTACTGCGCGGAATCGGTGCTGCGTGCTCCGTACCGGGGGCTCGGCCTGGGCTGGCGTTTTTTCGATGAACGCGAAGCCCACGCGCGTGAACTGGGTGGCTTCGATTACAGCTGTTTCTGTGCAGTGGAATGGCCGGTGAACCATCCTCGCCGCCCGGCCAACTACCAGCCGCTCGACAGCCTGTGGCATAAACGCGGCTACAAAAAACAGCCGGAGCTGGTGACGCACTATGTCTGGAAGGATCTCGACGAACCTGACAAGACGGCCAAAGCCATGACCTACTGGATCAGATCTTTCGTATGAACGCCCGCCCCCTGCGCATTGCCAGCGCCCAGTACGACATCGGCTGTTTCCAGCACTGGCGGGATTACGTTGCCAAGGCTGAACGCTGGGCACAGGAAGCGGCAGACGCTGGCGCGCAATTACTGCTGTGGCCTGAATACGCCAGCATGGAACTGGCATCCCTGTTCCCGCGCTCGGTGCAGCTCAGTCTGGCAGAGCAACTGGAACATCTGCAGCACCTGCGCGACGACTTCATCGCGCTGTATGACGGCATCGCACGCAGGCACGGCCTTCATCTGTTGCCCGGCACTTTTCCCGTACGGCTTGACAACGGTGAATACCGCAATCGCGCCTGGCTGTTCGGTCCACAAGGCCTGTTGGGATTCCAGGATAAATTGCAGATGACGCGCTTCGAGAACGAGCAGTGGCACATCCGCCCTGGCAACCAGATCCACATTTTTGAAACAGCGTTCGGAAAAGTCGGAGTTGCCATCTGCTACGACAGCGAATTTCCGCTGATTGCCCGTCGTCAGGTGGAACTGGGGGCCGAACTGATTCTGGTACCCAGCTGCACCGACACGATGGCAGGCTACCACCGCGTCCGCATCGGCTGTCAGGCCCGCGCGCTGGAAAACCAGTGCTATGTGGTGAAGTCCCCCACGGTGGGCATGGCGGACTGGTCGCCTGCGGTGGACGTCAACATCGGCGCCGCCGGGGTGTTCACGCCGGTAGACCGGGGCTTTCCCGATAACGGTGTGCTGGCGCTGGGCGAATTCGGCAAGCCGCAGTGGTTGTTGGCCGATCTCGATCTGTCCCGCATCGCCAACGTGCGTGACACCGGGCAGGTATTCAATTACCGCGACTGGCCTGGCCAGTTTCGCTGCCTCTCCGAGACTTGATATTCATCAATAACCCATTGGCCCCGACAAGGGATAATTTTTCAACACTTATCGGAGAACACCGGCATGACCCAGGATTTGCAGGCAAAGAGAAAAGAACTGGCAGACAAGCGCGAGCAACTGCTGCAACGCCTGGATGCCATCAAGCGCGATATTGGCGGTGGTCTGTCAGCTGACTTTGAAGAACAGGCGGTGCAACTGGAAAACGCGGATGTGCTGGCGGAAATCAGCCGGGTGACCAACGAGGAACTGCAGAAAGTGACGCAGGCACTGCAACGAATCGAACAGGAACTCGCGCGCAAGCACTGAGGCGTGAAAGGTTGAGGCGCAAAAGACCGATATGTCCGCGCCTCAGTAGATTTCAAACTGGATCAGGCAGCTTTCCCCGGCATTTTCCACCGGTGTGCCGATGCCGATCTCGCCCTTCCCTGTCAACAGCAGTTCGCGCCGGTGCAGCCGCACGGAACCTCCGTTCGATTCGCGCCGGCCTTCACCCAGCCGCAGATAAGTGCCGTTGGTGCTGTGATCCACCAGGTAGACCTCTCCCCAGCGAATCTCCAGCCGTGCGTGGGCCCGCGACGCCAATGCATTGTCGATCACCAGATCGCATTCCGGCCCGCGCCCAACAACAAAGCTGACCCGGTCAGTACCCAGTGCAATAGGCTGGTTGCGATAGACCAGGTACATCATGGGGCCAGCGATCTTCACCTGGGTATTCTGGGTGGCGTTGAACAACGAAGTGGAATCCTCGTTGTCCCACACAATCTCGTCGGTCACCAGCGGTTCGCTTTTGCCCTTCACGCGTGTGCGCTGGTATGAGCGCAATGTAAACTCGCCCGCGCTGTTGATGTGCTGCAGGCTGTCGCGTGTGGCAATGATGCGGCCTGCCTCGCACAGGGCCACCACCCGCGCCGCCACGTTGACAGTGTCGCCAAAGGGATGCTGGTTGGCGTCATATTCAATGGGGCCAAAATGAAACCCGATCCGCACTTTCACCCGCTGCCCGCGCGCCACGGGTTCCGCTGCGAACTGACGCTGGATCGCGCACGCGGCATGAATGGCATCCAGGGGCGCTGCGAAGGTGACCATCGCCTCGTCGCCGATGGTTTCGATCAGCCTCCCCCGGTTTTGTTTGACATGCCGGATGATACGCTGCAGGCTTTCCGCGATACACTCATGCGCCATCGTATCCCCGAGCCGCTCATACAACTGGGTGCTGCCGGATACGTCGGCGAACATGACTACTATGTGATCCGGTTGATTTTGCAAGAAAATATCCCTGATTCGTGCTGGTGGTACCCAACGGGGTCACGCCGTACACGAGACTGAAACCTCGAACTCAGCATGACCTCTTCATTGCCATGAACATTTTCAAAGACAACGAACATTATTCTACCGGCTTTCAGCTGGATCGCGACACGCTGCTGGCCCAGGTGAAATATAACAATGATGGACTCGTTCCGGCGATTGCGCAGCAATATGACACCAAAGAAGTGCTGATGCTGGCCTGGATGAACGCCGCTGCCCTGCAGGAAACCCTGCAGACGGGGCGGGTCTGTTACTGGTCCCGCTCCCGCAACGCCTTCTGGCGCAAGGGTGAAAGCAGCGGTCAGGTGCAGATCCTGAAATCTGCCCGCATCGACTGCGATGGCGACACCCTGCTGCTGGACGTGGACCAGACCGGCCCCGCCTGTCATACCGGCCGGCGCCACTGTTTCTTCTACAAGTTCGAAGGTGACCATGTCGTCATCGACGGCGACGTGATGATCCCGCCGGATGAACTCTACAAGTAAGCCGTTCAGCACCCTCCCCTTCAGACGCAAAAAAGGGGGCCGTAGCCCCCTTCTTCCGCCGGTATCTGATCAGGCGTGGTTTTCCGCCAGATAGAACCAGGTGTCCAGCACGGAATCGGGGTTCAGCGAGATGCTGTCGATCCCGATTTCCATCAGCCACTTGGCCAGATCCGGGTGGTCCGACGGCCCCTGGCCGCAGATACCCACGTACTTGCCAGCCTTGTTGCAGGCTTCGATGGCGCGCTTCAGCAATGCTTTCACGGCCGGGTCGCGTTCATCAAAGAGATGGGACACGATGCCGGAATCCCGGTCCAGGCCCAGGGTCAGCTGGGTCAGGTCGTTGGAGCCGATGGAGAAGCCGTCGAAGTGTTGCAGGAAATCGTCCGCCAGCAACGCGTTGGTGGGCAGCTCGCACATCATGATCACGCGCAGGCCCTTCTCACCCCGTTTCAGGCCATTGGCCTCCAGCAGCTTGATCACCTGTTCTGCCTCGCCCACGGTCCGCACGAACGGCACCATGATCTCCACATTGTCCAGACCCATTTCCTCGCGCACCTTCTTCAGCGCGCGGCATTCCAGCTCGAAACAGTCGCGGAAGCTGTCGGAGATGTAGCGGGACGCACCACGGAAGCCCAGCATCGGGTTCTCTTCCTCAGGCTCATACAGCTTGCCGCCGATCAGGTTTGCGTACTCGTTGGATTTGAAGTCAGACAGGCGCACGATCACTTTCTTGGGATAGAAAGACGCCGCCAGGGTGGCTACACCCTCCACCAGCTTCTCGATGTAGAACTCCACCGGACCAGCGTAGCCGGAGATACGGCGCTGCACGCTCTGCTTGACGTCCTTGGGCAGGGTTTCGTAGTTCAGCAGCGCCTTGGGATGCACGCCAATCATGCGGTTGATGATGAACTCCAGACGGGCCAGGCCGATGCCTTCATTGGGCAGGGACTGGAAGTCGAATGCCCGGTCCGGGTTGCCCACGTTCATCATGATCTTGAACGGCAGCTTGGGCATGGAATCAATGGAGTTTTTCTGCACATCGAAGCCCAGCTTGCCCTCGTATACCAGACCGGTGTCGCCCTCGGCGCAGGACACGGTTACGGGCTGGCCTTCCTGCAGCAGGTCGGTGGCGTCGCCGCAGCCCACGACAGCAGGAATGCCCAGTTCGCGCGCGATAATCGCAGCGTGGCAGGTCCGGCCACCACGATTGGTCACGATGGCGGAAGCGCGCTTCATGATCGGTTCCCAGTCGGGATCGGTCATGTCAGTGACGAGAACATCTCCCACCTGCACCTTGTCCATCTCACGCAGGTTGGTGACCAGCTTCACCGCTCCGCTGCCGATGCGGTGGCCGATACTGCGACCTTCCACCAGCACTTTCCCTTTTTCCTTCAGCAGGTAGCGTTCCATCACGTTGGTCTGGCGGCTTCTCACGGTTTCGGGCCGCGCCTGTACGATGTACAGCTTGCCGTCGTCGCCGTCACGGGCCCATTCAACGTCCACCGGATGGTCGTAATGCTTCTCGATGATCAGACACTGTTTGGCCAGGGACTGGATCTCATCGTCGGTAATGGAGAATTTCTGGCGATCGTCTTTGTCGACATCCACCGTTTCCACTGACTTGCCAGCGCTGGCGCCCTTGGCGTAGACCATCTTGATGGCCTTGCTGCCCAGGTTGCGGCGCAGGATGGCAGGACGGCCTGCCGCCAGTGTCGGTTTGTGTACGTAAAATTCGTCGGGGTTGACCTGTCCCTGCACCACGGTTTCGCCCAGACCATAGGCAGACGTGATGAAGACCACATCGCGGAAGCCGGATTCGGTGTCCAGCGAGAACATTACGCCACTGGCGCCGTTTTCGCTGCGGACCATGCGCTGGATTCCTGCGGACAGCGCAACATTGTGATGCTCAAAGCCCTGGTGCACGCGGTAGGCAATGGCGCGGTCGTTGTAGAGGGACGCAAACACTTCCTTCACTGCATGCAGGACGTTGTCCACGCCGCGAATATTGAGGAACGTTTCCTGCTGGCCAGCGAACGAGGCGTCTGGCAGGTCTTCGGCGGTGGCGGAAGAACGCACAGCCACGGCCATATGATCATTGTTGTCTTGCAGTTTGGTAAACGCTTCCCGGATAGCTTTTTCGAGGGCGGGCTGCAGCGAGGCTTCACTGACCCACTCGCGGATCTGCTTGCCGGTTTCAGCCAGCGCAAGCACGTCATTCACGTCCAGTTTGTCCAGCGCATCGCGGATTTTCTTGTTGAGTCCGCTCTGTTCCAGAAATTCGCGGTACGCGTGTGCGGTGGTGGCAAATCCGCCCGGCACCGAAACACCCTTGCTGGCCAGATTGCTGATCATCTCGCCCAGTGAAGCGTTCTTGCCGCCCACCTTGTCGATATCGTGTTTTGAAAGATCCTGGAACCAGATTACGTAATCGTTCAAGGTCGTTCTCCCTACCTTGTAAAAATGAAAATCAAGGCACTTTTGGTGCCCGGCCTCAGGTCAGCAGCAATCAGTGCCGACCGCTTTGCGTGACCAGACGTTCACCACAGTTATTCATGGGAATAACGGTAGTCAGGGGGTGTCCCCTTCCCGTTTTCCGCCACGCGGCTATGTAACGCAGAACGCAAGATTCTACTAAAAAAGTCAATAAATTACTCGTTATAAATGGGTTTTCACGTTAAATTATTCCGATCCTTTTGCCAATCAGGATTTAGCCATGAAGCGCACAGTTTTCTTCATCTCCGACGGTACCGGCATCACGGCGGAAACCCTCGGTCATTCGCTTCTGGCGCAATTCGACAGTATAGACTTCGAGCAGATCACCATCCCTTACGTCAATAACGAAACCCGGGCACAGGATGCCGTTTCCCGCATCAACAAGGCAGCTGCCGCCGACAATGCCCCACCGATCGTATTCGACACCATTGTCAATGAAGACGTGCGCCGGGTACTGGCCAAAAGCAACGGCTTCATGATCGATATTTTCTCCAGCTTCCTCAAGCCGCTGGAGACCGCACTTGGCGCATCCTCTTCCTACTCTGTGGGCAAATCGCACTCGATCGTAAACAACCAGAGTTATGATCTGCGGATCGATTCCGTGCACTTCGCGCTGGACAATGACGACGGTGCCCGCACCCGCCACTATGATCTGGCCGACGTGATTCTGGTGGGTGTTTCCCGCAGCGGGAAAACGCCTACCTGCCTGTATCTGGCGCTGCAATTCGGGGTCAAGGCGGCAAACTACCCGCTGACTGAAGATGATCTGGACGACCTGGATCTGCCCAAGGCGCTCAAGGATCACCGCAGCAAGCTGTTTGGGCTTAGCATCGAGCCCGAGCGCTTGGCCGCCATTCGCACCGAGCGCAAACCCAACAGCAAGTACGCCTCGATCCAGCAATGCGAAAGCGAAGTGCGTGGTGCGGAAGCCATCTTCAATCGTTATGGTATTCCGTTCATCAACAGCACCCATGCTTCGATCGAAGAAATATCGACCATGATTATCGAAGCAGCCGGCATCAAGCGCAGACTTGCTTGATAATCATATTGTTATCGCATCTATTTAACGTCATTTCAAGAAAAAGATGCCCGCCCTTTCCCGCTTGATACTGCCCTATCCCGGGGACAGCAGGTTGCTGTTCTCGCGACTGCGCCATTTACCCGGCCACTTCCTGCTTCTGAGCTGCCCCGGATTTGAGGGTGCGCGGTTTGATGTGTTCTCTGCGCTGCCGGCGCACCAGGTCAGGCTGCCATGGTCGGCTGCGGCAACGGATGCCGAAGTGCAGGTCTCGATCACTGCCATGATTGACCAGCTGGCACTGTTCGGCATCGAGGACAGCGGGGCGGGTCCGCTCCCCGGCTGGTATGGGCTGGCCAGTTATGATCTGTACAGTACATTGCATGGGCTGCAGCACCCAACGCCCACACTGGCGCTGGATCGTCTGCAGGCGGGCTTCTATCCTTCGGTCCTGGTCGTCGATCACCAGGAAAAGCAATGCAGTCTGGTGGCGCTGTATGGGCATGAACGTCATTCCGAGCAATTGCTCGATGCACTGCTGCATCAAACCGTTGATGCTGGTGCCACGCCCTTTTGCCTGACCACCCCTTTTGACTCCAACCTTTCCCGTGATGCATACCTGCGGCGGTTTGACCAGGTGCAGGCTTACCTGCACGCCGGTGACTGCTATCAGGTGAATCTGGCACAGCGATTTTCAGCCCGCTGCAGCGGCGATCCCTGGGATGCCTTTAACCGGCTTACTTCTGCACTGGCGGCCCCCATGGCCAGCTATTTCGCTGGCGCCGATTTCCACAGCCTGAGTCTGTCGCCGGAACGGTTTCTCTCCATCAGGAACAACCACATCACCACTCATCCCATCAAGGGCACCCGCCCCCGCCATCCAGATCCCATTCAGGATCAGGCCAATGCAGAAGCCCTGCAAAGCAGCGAGAAAGACCGTGCGGAGAACCTGATGATCGTGGACCTGTTGCGCAATGATCTTGGCCGCTGTTGCGTGCCTGGCAGCATCCAGGTCACAGAACTGTTCGCAGTGGAATCGTTCGCCAACGTGCATCACCTGGTGAGTACTGTCGAAGGCGATCTGCGCGCCGGCATCCACCCATTGCAGGCTTTCTTCAGCGCCTTTCCCGGTGGTTCCATCACGGGCGCCCCCAAGCGCCGCGCCATCGAAATCATCGCCGAGCTGGAACCGGACAATCGCAGTTTTTACTGTGGTTGTGCTTTCTATTGCGATGTGGGCGGCAAGCTGGATTCCAGCATCCTCATCCGCTCGCTGGTGCAGCACGAAGGATTGATTCACTGCTGGGGCGGCGGCGGTATCGTGGCGGATTCAGTGGGGGAACAGGAATATCAGGAAACGCTGGACAAGGTGGGGATCATTCTGCGGACATTGAGCGCAACAAACAGTTAATGTGAATTGTCAGAATTCAGCATCAACTGTCTGTTTTTAAACGATTTATGTGATGCCTTTACAGAGAAAGCTCGCGAATCGATCCCTTGATGAATTCCTTCTTCAGGTCTTCATAGGTGGTAACAGACGGAAACTGGGGAAACTCGTTGATTACGTTCTGAGGCGCCTTGAACAGGATGCCGACCTCAGCCTCACCCAGCATGGTGGTGTCATTATAGGAATCGCCCGCGGCGATGCAGCGGTAGTTCAGGGCGTGGAATGCCTTCACTGCCTGACGCTTAGGATCTTTCTGGCGCAGTTTGTAGTCCACGATGCGGCCGTTGGGTGCAACTTCCAGTTTGTGGCACATCAGGGTGGGCCAGCGCAGTTGGCGCATCAGTGGCTGGGCAAACTCGTAGAAGGTATCGGAGAGAATCACCACCTGGAAGCGTTCCCGTAGCCAGTCAACGAACTCCAGCGCCCCGTCCATCGGACCCATGTCGGCGATCACTTCCTGGATCTCGTTGAGGCCCAGGCCGTGCTCGTCCAGGATGCGCAGCCGCTGTTTCATCAGCACGTCATAGTCGGGGATGTCGCGGGTGGTGGCCTTCAGCGCATCGATCCCTGTCTTTTTCGCGAAATTGATCCAGATTTCCGGTACCAGAACCCCTTCCAGATCAAGACATGCTATTTCCACAACCTTCTCCTGCGTTATTGATTTGCTGGGCACTCAGGGCTCGCAACTCTAGCGATTCTCACCCTTTTATGCAATTGCCGGGCACAGTTTGGCCGGACCTTCCCATAGCGTTTCAGTATTTGCCACTGGTGTTTTTATTTCAGGGGAATATAAGACTGCCGCTTTCCATTATTTCGGGGGGGCCGGGAACTTTGCTAGAATGCACGCCCATTTCGTCGGCAGACCCTTTTGCCGCCCCCGTCGCAAGCTGAATGCCCGTAGAGAGAGTAGAGAGGAACACCATGAGTCTGACCCAAGCCGACGCCCAAGCCTGGAATAGTGAACTGGAATCCAAATCCCCGCAGGAAATCCTGGCAGCAGCCCTGGACCGGTTCGATAACCTTGCCATTTCCTTCAGTGGCGCCGAGGACGTAGTGCTCGTGGACATGGCCGCCAAGCTGGGCAAGCCCTTCCGCGTTTTCACCCTGGACACCGGTCGCCTGCACTCCGAAACCTACCGCTACCTGGAAAAGGTGCGCACCCATTACGGTATCAAGCTGGAAGTGACGTTCCCTGATGCCGCCGCCACTGAGAAGCTGGCGTCTGAGAAGGG
>JBMOPR010000592.1:0-11303 GCA_049323075.1 Pseudomonadota bacterium | reverse complement strand
TCTACGCTTGTGTCCCTTTCTGCTGGCCCGTTCCAGAAAGATCGTGTCAGAAGAAGGGGACGAAATCGGGTTGCGGCGGATGAACAGGATGTTGCTCAATCCTGGCTAGGCAAGATCCAAATCGACCTTCGACATGGGAATGGCGGCCTCCATCACCAGGCTCAATGCAAGCTCGGGCGCGATGGCCCCTTTGCTCATCTCGATGGCGTTCTGCAGCGCAACGGCAAACAACAACGGCCACAATACTGGCTCTGGTGCGAATTTCTTTACGATGGGCAATAGTGCGGGCCACAACCCTTTCACATAGTTGATTGGCAGGTCACCGGCACTGTGCCCTTCGGGATACCGGGGAACCCCAAACGCCTCAGAGCCGAGCGAACTCGCCGTGTGTTTGAAGATTTCGTTGATATCCGGCAAGGACGTTGCTCCCACATGTTGCGCAGCACCCGCCGATAGGGACCAGACAGAGAGTTTATCTTCTGCCAATGCCTTGTTGAGGGGATCTCCGAAGAAATACCGTTTGCCATCACTGGTTTTGACAATGTTGAACGGCGCGTTTGGATCGACACCCTTTGCGATAGCTTGCGCCCGCAGATTGGCCTGACAGGCATACCCCGCCAAAGCACCCAGTGCGCAGAGAAGCGATTCGACATGCCTGAACAGTTTTCTTTTTATCCTTTCCGAACCATTTACCAAACATCGGACAGCGCCTCTGCAAGACTGGAGCGTAAATATCTGAATTCCGGATACAACGTTGAAAATGGGCGTCGATTGGCGTCCCATACGATTCAGCATAGCCATGATTGGTATTATTCAACCGCGGGCATTTGTGGATCATCTGGTGAAATGGATCGAACGCTGAGAAAGCCTGCCAGAAGCATCAAAGCGGAATCGACTCCGCCGCAAACCGCAGCAGTTCCAGCGCAATCCAGCTCATGATCAGGCCGATCAGAAATTCCAGCACGCGCCAGGCTTTCGGATTGCGGAACAGCGGTTGCAGCAGACGGGCGCCAAATCCCAGCGCCAGGAACCACACCAGCGATGCCAGACTGGCACCAGCCAGAAACTGGATTTTCTGGCCGGGCAACAGCGTTCCTGCCACCCCGCCCACAATCACCACCGTATCCAGATACACATGCGGATTGAGCAGTGTCACCGCCAGCGTTGCCATCAGCACGGCTTTCAGGCTGGTATTTGACGGTGGTTCCGCAGTTCCACCCAGACTGCCGGTTGAAGTAAACGCACTGCGAAAGGAACGGGCGCCATACCACAACAGAAACAGCGCCCCCACCACCGCCAGGCCCAGCGTCAGCCATTGATTGGTATTGATGAGCGTACCCAAACCCAGCACACCCAAGGCCATCAACAGGAAATCACACAGGAAACACAGCAGCGACACCCACAGGACATGGTTGCGCAGCAGCCCCTGTTTCAGCACGAACGCGTTCTGCGCCCCAATAGCGATGATGAGTCCGCCCGAGATCAGGGCGCCTTTGATCAGGTATTCCACGGAATTCACTCTGCCACGCTGAATCCATCAGCAATGGCAGACATGATAATGCTATTTGGTTTTGGGGTGCGCAAAATGCAGCTGGCGGTCGCAGCCGTACGACACCTTGCTCTGGGTCAGCACCACTTCCCCGATCCGGGTCCAGCTGGATGCCGTTTTGCTGGCACTGATATCCGACACCAGAATATTGAATACCAGATTGCCGCTTGCGGTCTTTTCAATATTCAGTTCGTCGCGAAAATCCACTTCATCATTTCGCGGGGTTTGCGCGCTGGCCTGCAGCATCATGTAGAGCGGCGACTTCGCGGTTTCACCGCTGGTCAGACCCAGCTCGCCAATAGGGTACAGCTGCCGAATATTCTGGTTGCTGTCCGCCCTGGCAAACGCGCTGTTCACACGCAATGCCAGCGCAATCACCGAAAAGCGGAAACCGGTTTCCGGCTTGTTCGTCATCTTCACATCCAGATACCGGTTGCGTTGCGCCCCGGCCAGCACATCCACGAGAAAAAAATTCGCCGTCTCTGTGGTGGCAGCCGGATTCAGCGTCGGAAAAATCTTGCCGGCAAATCCGAATGCGCGGGGCTGACCCCGTCTGGTTTCTGACAGGGCCGTCGATGCCCGCGCAATCAGCAACCCGGTCGCGCCTTGTTTGAAATAACCGGAATAGGGTGTCTGTTCCGTGATGGTCCAGGTGCCCTTGAAGCAAATGCCATTGCTGTGTACACGTTTTTCAAGGCGGGGATAATAATCCGCCGTGTCGGACACCGTGCGCTGGGCATCCGGGGTCAGCAAATTGATGCCGTCCTCAAAAAAATTACTGATAGTGACCCGGTATTGCGGCAGCAGGGATTGCTGATAGACGCTTTGCTCCTGCGCCTGCTCATCGTTCTGCGCAGGTGGTGCAGGGCCGAACACAACGCGCTCCACTTCATTGAAGGTCGTGGTTGCGAAAAGCAGCGTGCTGGTGGACAGCAGCACGGCTGTCGCCAACGAACGGAGGATGAATGTGCTCATGATCAGGACCTCAATGTCTTTTTTTGGAATTGTTGTCAGATGCTCACGCATCCCATCGAACGGGAAAAGCAAAACAGCTGGTCGTTCAATTCAACTCATTAGTAGCAGTTCCACCCCGGGTTTAAAAGAAAAATAGCCACTGACTGTCAAGTAACGGCTGTGGGTCTTATAAAAATGATCCTGGCTGGAAAACAGTACGATCAGCCGGATTTTTTTGTCCGACGTGCGACCGGAGGCGCTTTCTTCCTGCCATGCCCGGCTCCGGCGGCCGTCGCGGCCAATCCCATCAAGCGGCGAAACTTGGGGCACTCCAGATGACTCGGCGCCGGGCACGCGGCTGCATGGCGCAATCCATCCCGCATGGCAGTCAGCTTGCGAATCGTTCGGTCGAGTTCATCCGCTTTTTCCGCCAACAGCTTCCGGTCGATCTGCGGGCGGCCTTCGGGCGCAAACATCTGCGCTATCTCGTCCAGAGAAAAGCCTGCTGCACGCCCCAGCGCAATCAATGCCAGCCGCTCCAGCACCGCAGGGGCAAACAGGCGGCGCAACCCCTGCCTGCCCGTGGACGCGATCAGCCCCTTTTCTTCGTAATAGCGCAACGTCGATGCGGGAACACCGGACCGCTTTGCCACCTCGGTAATATCCATGCCACACCCCTTGACCTCAAGTCGACTTGAAGTTGTACGCTAACACCACAACCGGATGAAAACCAATTCGAGGTGAACAGCATGAACGATCTGGCAGGCACATTGATGATTGGAATTGGCGCCACCGCAGTGATGGATCTGTGGGGTCTGGCGCGCAAGCCACTGCTGGGCATCGCCCCACCGGACTATGGCCTGGTGGGGCGCTGGCTGCTGCATATGACACGCGGGCGCTTTCGTCACGATGCCATTGCGGCCGCGACCCCCGTTCAGGGCGAACGTCTGGCGGGCTGGACCGCGCACTATCTCATCGGCATTGCGTTCGCCGCTGTGCTGATCGCCCTCTGGGGCGAGGCCTGGATTCAGCACCCGACAATCGGCCCAGCCTTGATCGTCGGCATTGGCACAGTGGCGGCGCCCTTCCTGCTGATGCAACCCGGCATGGGGGCGGGCGTTGCCGCATCGCGCACACCACGGCCTGGCGCAGCGCGGCTGCAAAGCATCATCACCCATGCGGTTTTCGGACTCGGCCTTTATGCCGCTGGCTGGGCGACACACTTCGCGCAGGCGTCATGAGCGCAAGCGCAGACAACAGCACACTTACCAATTGCCAATTTCAGAAAGGAGAATGACATGCGTATTCCTGCCCGCTTTGCCCCCCTCGTTTTCAGTGCCCTGCTGTCGGCCATCATGGTCTGCATCGTGTCAGCATTTGTGCTTTTTGTTGCACAGGGAATCCATTCCGGATTTCTCGCCCAATGGATCAGAAGCTGCGTAACCACCTGGCCGGTGGCGTTTCCGACTGTCGCCATCGTGGCGCCGTGGGTGCGGCGCATTGTCAGCCGCATGACGGCTTGATGGCAGCGCGCAACCTGAAGCCTGCAGACGACTCGCAGCCTTTGGGGGGCGACCCGTGGGCAAGTCCCATCATCGGATAAACGGGCAAAATGTCGCGAATTTCCCGTTACTTGCGCATCTGTATCCAGGCGAGGCGATGGCTTATCATGATATAAAATGAGACATTTTATGTATTTTGTCTTGTGACACTTCATACCAGGTGCTAGCCTCATTCAAGCAGTCAGATCGATCTGTATAACAAGAACAAAACGAATCAAACAAAAAACAGCAGGCGGACTTCCCCGTCCGCCATGAGGATTTGACAATGCACTTACAACCAACAAAGGTGCCACTCGGCAGAGTGGTCACCAGGGCATTTTATTGCCTGTCGGCTTCACTCAGTCTGCTGGCGCTGCCCGCCAGCGCGTACGTTCATGACGATGATCCAAACGGTTTGCTCGGCAGCACGCGGGGTGGCAACGCCCAGTGGGATTACTGCTACGGCAAGCCCGACGCAACACCCCTGCCCGTCGATCCGCGCACGCTGGTGCAGCCGGGTATCAGTGACGGCAAGGCCGTTCACTTCAACGCGTACTGGAAGGAATGCCACGTCGATCCGGTGCTGGTGAAGGAAGCGGGTCATCCGGAAACCTGCGGTGAATTGCGCGCGATCTTCCACCGGGGCGAAGCCCTGATGAACACCGGCAGCGAAGGCGTTGCAGCGCTGTTTTCCGGCACCCGTTACAACTCACTGTCGGCCGCCGCCGGCATTGCCACGTTCAACGCCGCGCAATACAACAAACTCTGGACCATCTGGGGCGGCTACGACGAGCGTCCGGCGAATTTCGACCAGCTGGTGGCGAATCGCTACGGTTCCGGCCTGCACAGTGAACGCAACCCCTACCCGCTGAAAGGCGAAGATCCCAACCTGACCAATGGTGGCAGCGGCCAGTTACCGGAAATGTTCACCCAGGTGCGCAACCCCGACGGCAGCTGGAGCGGGCGGATCGGTGTCACCTGTCACGGCTGTCACAGCGGCGAGGTCGGCAACAAGCAGCAGGGCAAGGATCTGGGCTTCATTTTCGGCGGCAGCAGCGCCACCGACCTGAACCTGTTCCTGCGCGACATGCTGCCACTGGGCTATCTGGCCTCGGGTGCCACACCGCTGAACCTGACCCAGACCCGCGGCACCAACAACGCCAGCGCCGTAAACATTGCGTTCCTGTTCCCCGACCAGGGATTGCCGACCATCGGCGGCTTCCTGAACATTCTGGGTTCCGGTTCCACTGGCAGCATGGATTCCCCGCCCTGGTGGAACATGGGCCACCGCCCGCTGAAATTTGTGGACGGACTGTTCCCGATGGATGCGCCGCGGGTGGATGCTGTTTTCTACACCCCCTTTTTCGGCCTGTTTGGCGGAACTGCTGGCGGACTGGGAGAGGCAGGCCAGGACTGGATGCGCGAACACGGTCCGGAAATGAATACCTGGATCGAAACCCTGAAAGCGCCCAAATATCCGCTGCCCGTCAATACCGCACTGGCCGAACAGGGCGCCGTGCTGTTCCATGAGCTGAACCTGTGGGCCCCGGAGCGTAAAAACAAGGTGGCGCGCGCTGAAGGCAACGGTTCCTGTGCGAGCTGTCACGGTGCCTACTCGCCACGCTACGTGAACAACCCCGACTATCTGGCTGACCCACAACTGGAAGGCATGGCGGCCTACATCGTACCGCTCGACATCATCGGTACCGACAAGCGCCGCGTACTCACCAACACCGAAGCCATGCAGGTAACCGGTTCGAAGAATTTCTTCGGTTACCCGGAAACCAAAGGCACGGAAAACGATTGCGGCCCGCAGGGCCAGAAGCGTCTGCGCGGCGATCGTGAGGTGGGTTATCTGGCGCAACCGCTTTATGGCGTGTGGGCATCGGCACCCTATTTCCATAACGGCTCGGTTCCCAATGTGTGGGAAGTACTGAAACCGCAGGATCGCTACCCCATCTGGCGACGCGTATCGGCACCCAAACTGGCAGCGGAAGGTGAAGTGGTCATGGGTTTTGACACCGACCTGACCCGCGCTTTCGACCAGAAAAAACTGGGCTGGAAGTACGATGAAATTCCCTGTGTGAATCTGCCGCCAATGGTTAAACCCGGCTTCAATTGCAGCATCTGGAATATCTATGCCACGCCGCTGGCGCAGGTTCTGCTGGAAGTTCTGTACGGCAACCTGACCGGCGCCTGGAACGTGGATTTCCCGCCGATCAACTCGACGGCCGACATGGAGAACCGCAAAATCTATAACACGATCATGTACAGCCAGGGCAATGAAGGCCACGAGTTCACCAGCGTGCTTACCGACGCCGAACGCTACGCCATCATCGAATACCTGAAAACGCTCTGAGCGCAGCAGGCAGCAACAGAAAAGGGCAACGGTTAACGCCGCTGCCCTTTTTTATGAGCCCATTTCCCGGCCCCGGTCAATGCCATCCGGCAGCTACACTGTAATAGTCCGTACATGGATCCAGCACGGACACATCCGGAGCCTGTTTATGCCACGAGTTTTGCCACGCCTGTCCAACCCACTGGACTGGCGCCCGATCGAACGCCAGATGCTGCTGGGCAGCCTGCTCATGCTGGCTCCTGTGGTGCTGGGCGGCTGGTTGCTGGCGACCCTGCTGCTGGCACCGGAATACATCGATGCGAGCGTAGCGCGGACCCTGCTGGTCCTGTTCGGCCTTCAGGCGGTGGTGCTGGTGTGCCTGCTGCTGATCGCACGGGCGCGCCTGCGAACCTGCAATGACTGGCATGCGCTGGAAAACTTTGTCATCGGCTCGTTTGTTTTCAATGTGCTGGCCGGGGGATACGCCTCTGGCACCCACTTCAACCAGGGACTGCTGATACTGCTGCTGGGATTCAATATCGCCTCGGCGCTGGCGCGCATGCGCAAGATCTACGTCGCCTATCTGCTGGTGTGCGTACTGATGTTGCTGCTGGCCATAGCAGACTTTCTTCACCTGCTGCCAGTGGCGCCACTGTTCCGCCAGTCACCCTTCGAGCTGGACGGCAGACCCACCAGCGGCTGGCTCGCGTTTCAAGTGATGGTTACCGTGGTGCTGCTGGCCATCATCCGCATCAGCATCGCTGTGATCAATCGCTGGGTGGAACGGGAAAACCTGTACCGGGAAATGTCCAGCATCGATGGCCTGACGCGGCTCAGCAACCGCCGGTCCTTTATCGAGCGGGGCGAAACCGAGATCCAGCGCGCCCAGCGCACCACGCTGCAAAGCGTCGCCTGTGTGATGGTGGATCTGGATCACTTCAAATCGATCAACGACACCTGGGGCCACCATGCCGGCGACCAGGTGCTGGTGGCTGCTTCTGCGGCGCTGATGGACAGCACCCGCCAGTACGATGAAGTGGGTCGCTACGGCGGCGAGGAATTCGCCGTCCTGATGCCAGGACTGACGCTGGCGGACGCCACCACCGCAGCAGAACGCATTCGCGAACGCATCGCGGCCACACGCGTTGAAGTCGATGGCCAGACCATTTCCATCACCGCCAGCCTGGGGGTTTCATGCTTCCCGGCCAACGACGTGGGCAGCCTCAACGAACTGCTCAAGGCCGCTGACCTCGCGCTGTACCAGGCCAAACAGGCGGGCCGCAACCGGGTGGTGACGGCCTCCTCCATTCCGACAGCCTGAAACCACCCGCACACTGCGGCAATACCGCTCCAGAGCGCCACTATGGTTTGCGTGAATCCTGTGGCCGCAGCGAGAAAAAATAATTGATGCGTTCGCGCGGGTTCAGATACTGATACACGGGTTCCGGCAGTTTTGAAGGACGAATGCTGCTTTTGATGGACAGTTCCTTGGCGTCATTGAGATCGATGATGACAGCCTGGTCCTTCGGCACGTTGGGATCATAGAGCATGATACTGGGTCGCAGCAGTTCGGCCCGGTTCAGCGACAGCACAATACCCAGGCTGCCGTCCGACAAATGCACCAACGTTCCCGGCGGATAGATACCCATCAGTTTGACGAATTGTTGCAGCACCGCCTTGTCGAATTTCACGGCGTGCCGGGCGAACATCTGGCTCAGTGCTTCATGGGGCGTCAAACTGTTGGCCGGGTCGGCGTGGTTGCACAGATTGTCGTAATAATTTGCGATGATGACCACATGACTGAGGGGATCCATCTGACTGGCAGACAGCTGGTGTGGAAAGCCGCTGCCATCCGCCTGCTCGTGGTGCTGTTCGGCAATCAGCGCCACACGGGGATTCTGGCTGAGAAATTTCTGCAGATACTCCCGGCTGTATGCCGGATGCAGACGCCAGATGCCTTCCTCGGGTTTGGTGAGCGCGCCCTTCTTGCGCAGTATCTGCGGTGGCACCTTGATCTTGCCGATGTCATGCAGCAGCGCCGCCATGCCCAGCAGTTGCATATCCGCCTCTGACAGCAGCAGCTGCCGTCCCAGCAGCAACGACAGCACCGACACGTTGATCTGATGGTAATACAGGGAATCGTCCAGATTGTTTGCACTCATCAGGTGAACCAGATTGTCCTCGTTGTTCAGCAATGAGTGAATGATGGTGGCCACCAGCTCATCGGCCTCGCCGATGGCCTGCGCCGGGTGATGGCTCATCTTGTTATTGATGTCCTTGACCTTGGCGACGGTTTGCTTGAACTGCCTTTCCGCCGTGCGAATATCGTCGCGACGCCGCTGCAACTCGGCGTTCAGCGCCTGTTTGGATTTCCACGCCTCCTGGATCTGGGTATCGAATTGTTCCGGCGAGCCGGATGACGCGGCAGGTGAATCCGTCTGCTGCGGCGGCGCGGGCGCCTTGGACCGGCTGGGATCCAGCAGCACATACTCCAGCCCCAACTGGCGTATCACGCCAATCTGCGCTGCGTCCTTGATGAGAAAACGGCCGCGCAGAAAGGGATGTTCGTTCCACTTCAGGGGAAGTTCAATATAGGCCCCCACATACAAGTGGCTGACCGGCAGCTTTTCCTTCACCAATCTCATCTCCTTGCCGGTGGACGATTCGCGTGACATTGCCAGCCTCTGAACCTCGGCTAGACTCCAAGACACCACTGCGGGGTATCCACAGGGTAATGTTCAGAAGTATAGCCGAGGCACGCCAATGGGATTTTTCCTTGGATATTCTTGTAGTTGACCCTGAAGCCGAGATCCGGCTGGTATTTTTTGTGGCTGCCGACCAGGTAGGCTGCAATGTCCAGTTCGCCGAATCCGGTTCGGAAGCACTGTATCAGCTGGCGGACAAGCCCGATTTTGATCTGATTTTTGCGGCGTCCGAACTGGGCGACATGACGGCGGAGGCATTTGCCCGGCAGTTGCGCCAGCTGGACCACTATGGCTATCAGCCACTTGTCTTCCTCAGTTCCAGCGATGAATCCGCAGAGCTGGTGGCGCTGCTGGAAAGCGGTGACGACGTCATCATCAAACCATTCAGTCAACAGGTTCTGCTGGCCAAGATTCTGGCCCACAAGCGCATTCGTTCGCTGTACAAGGCGCTGGAGACGCAGAATCGGGAATTGCATGCCTATCACAAGCAGACCGAACGCGAACTGATGATTGCAGCGGATGTGTTCCGGCAGTTGTCAGCCAATAGTTTGCAGCAACTGCCGGGGGTGTCCTGTTTCGTGTCGCCCTATTCGGTTTTCAACGGGGATATCCTGTTGCTGACGCAGGCGCCCGATGGCTGCCTTTATTTTCTGGTAGCCGATGTCACCGGCCACGGCTTGCCGGCAGCCCTGTGCACGATGCCCCTCGCGGAGCGCTTTCTTGAACTGGCAGCGACAGGCCAGCCCGTAGGTGAAATAGCCAGAATGCTGAACCGGATTCATGTGGCACGCATACCACCCTATATCCTGTGTGCGGCGTTCCTTGGCAGGTTCGAGCCGGACACACGCTCGGTGCGCTACTGGTCTGGCGGCATGCTACCGGCACTGGTGGTGGAGAGAGGCGGTTCTGTCAGGGAACTCTTCGATTCCATGCACATGGCCATCGGCGGCTGCGAGGATGCCCTGTTCGATGCCGAAGAGGGCTACCTGGAACTGGGAGCGGGTGACCGGCTGATCGTTTATACCGATGGCGTGACGGAAACCCGTGGACCCTCAGGCGATTTCTGGGGAACCGAAGGATTGATGGCCACGATCGCTGAATGCGCTGGTGATGATGCGCTGGTGGAATCGGTCATGAGCCGCATGAAAGCGTTTCGTGCGTCACCCGACCTTGCCAGTGATGACGTCACGATGCTGTGCCTGGACGTGGATGCCTGTCTGGCGCAGCTGGCTGGCGGAAAGCAAGACTTGCCCTGACCTCTATTGTCAGGCTACTGCTGTGTAATGACCATTTTCGAATTATTTTGCACGATTTTCAGGTTTTTCAGAAAACGCATACCAAGCAACACATCACCTGACTGCATACCTGGCAAAATAACCGCATCAACGGTATACCGGACCGATTCTGGAATAGCTACCGAGGTTGCACCGGTGTCAACAACAAAATTCGAGCGCTTCTCCTCTTTCACAACCGTTCCTGCCATCATCCTAGCGATAGCATCATCTACGATTTTCTGAGGATCATCGTCCTTGTTTATTTGATTTGACATAACCTCTTTTAAAGAACCTGAATAGCCTGTCAGGGCTTTTGAACCCCATCGATCCGGTAAACAAGCTCCTTTTCGAAAGAAAAGGCTTCAGGACAGGCTGGCTGAATAGCTTCGTAATAATCACCAACCAGTACGGCATTCGCCCCTGACTGGCTAAATCTTGGCATCATTTCCCTGATGGATTTATCCAGACCAGCCTGAACTTCTGCCTTCAATGCTCTTTCCATTGTCCCGATCAAGTACGAGGCCGAATCTCTCTGGCTTTCGTTTCCGTATTTTTCCTGATTCAAAAGCCATTGAAATTTCTCTGACGCCACAACCTCCTGCTCACTTTTACGAAAAGTCTGGCTGGACAAAATCACCGACTCAAGCCTTACCAGCTTAATACGGTTATCGCTGAAATATTTGCATGCTTCTTCCTTTGCATTCAGATCTGATCTTGAATATACAAAAGGATTTGTCTGGAAACTTCTGCTTCCGATCCTGGAATAATCAAAAATGCTATTCCAAGTATTAATTTCGTAATCTGCCTGTTGCGATGCACATGGCAACAAAGTAAATGCCAACGCTATAGCTATCAATCTCATCAAACTTCCCCACTTCAGAAACGCTGGCGTTAACGGGGCGAGTATAGCGCACTCCCGCTGAGCGCCTTTTTAGATGTTCT
>JBMOPR010000591.1:0-11326 GCA_049323075.1 Pseudomonadota bacterium | reverse complement strand
GGGACATCATTCCGGAACTGGCACCGCTGCCCGATGAAATCATCATCGACAAACCGGGCAAGGGTTCGTTCTGCGCCACCGATCTGGAACTGATCCTGCGGCTGAAAGGCATCGACAATATCGTGCTCACCGGCATCACCACCGACGTGTGCGTGCACACCACCATGCGCGAGGCCAACGACCGTGGCTTCGAGTGCGTGCTGGTGGCGGACTGCTGCGGTGCCACCGACATCAAGAATCACAACGCCGCCCTGCACATGATTCACATGCAGGGCGGCGTATTTGGCGCGGTGACCACGTCGGCGGCACTGCTGCATGCGTTGCAGGAGAATTTCTGATTGGAGCCACAACGATCCATCGTATTGAAAGGGCTGCTGGACCCGGCGACGGATTTTGCCGCGCTGGACTGGCAGCCATTGCACGCAGGTGTGGAAATTCACGATCTGTATCCGCCGGTGGACGGTGGCGCCCGGGCGGCGCTGCTGCGTTACCACCCCGGCGCCTGTGTGCCCTGGCATGTGCACAGCGGCTTCGAGCACATTCTGGTGCTGCGGGGTTCCCAGCGTGATGGCAACGGGCATTACCCGGCTGGCACGCTGGTGGTCAATCTGCCGGGCTCCACCCATCTGGTGACCAGCGAGGAAGGCTGCATCGTGCTGGCAGTGTGGCAGCGGCCGGTGGCGCTCCTGGACGAAAATCACGGCGGTTAGCCGCGCAGCACCCATTCCCCCCAGCACCCTGGCTTATTGAGATTGATCAAGGTTATGCTGCCTGTCGGCGCCTATGATCAATTTGCAAATAGCAGGAACAAGGTAACCGGTACGAACAGGTTTCCACCAAAATAACAGCTTGGGAGAGAGCACATGACCGTTCGCATGACAAAACGCATGACAATGATGGCCCTGGCGATCACGCTGGCCGGAACCGCCAGTCTGGCGCAGGCAGGTGGCGAAAGCGGTTTTTATCTGGGGGGTTCGGTAGGTAACGCGTCGCTGGATATATCGGACAACGATCCGGAATTCCCGGTGGAGTTCGATGATGAAGACATGGCGTACAAGGGCTTCGCTGGCTATAACATCGGCGTCATACCCATGCTGAACCTGGCGGTGGAAGGCGCCTACGTCAACTTCGGTACCTACGAAGGGGAAATTGCCGGTTTGTCGGGCAATGAAATCGATGTGGACGGCTTCATCTTTTCGGGTCTGGTAGGCTTCGATCTGGGCCCCATCGGCCTGTTCGGCAAGATGGGCATGCTGAGCTGGGATAACGAAATCAGCAGCGATAGTTTTGATGAATCGGATTCCGGTACGGATCCCGCTTACGGTGTCGGTGCCAAATTCCAGATCGGCTCGATCGCGGTGCGGGCAGAATACGAAATGTTCGATCTGGACGACGCGGACATCGATTTCTACTCCGTGGGCGCCGCGTTCACCTTCTGATTCTTCTGCATGTCCGTTCTGTCGCTGGTGAAGCGACGGTGTGCCGGTATCAGCCGCCGTCCAGCTTCACCAGCACTCTGTCTGCATCCCGAAACAGCACCTCCGCGTCGACCAGGTCCAGCCGTTGCTCGTCTCCGCTTTTCACCACGATGTGGGTGACCGGTGCGTGGGCCTGAATGGCGGCCAGTGCGCGGGCGGCATCAGCGCTGGTGTCTGCCGCGTAAAAATCCTGAGCCAGCTGCACGCGTTCGTGCCATTCGACCAGTTCCACATCGCGGAAGGGATGGGATTTCCAGTCGATGAACACGGGCAGGCCTGCTGTCAGGCGGAAACTGGAATAACCCAGTGGCACCAGATAGGTTTGCCCGGCTTCGCCCTGGTGGGCGGCGTGCTGTGCCAGGAGGTCCGGCTTCATTTGTTCGGGGCCGGTGATGGTCCTGTTCAGACCCAGCGCGCTGACAAGCCCCACCAGGCCCAGTGCCAGCATCAGCGTACCGGTCGTCACCGGAGCGGCGAGGCGATCCGGCAGTGCCTGCAATGCGCCCAGCAGCCGCCGCACCCCTTCGCCCAGCAGGATGGCCGTGCAGGCCGGTACCAGCCAGGTAGACAGCCGCCACGGGAACAGCAGGGCGAATCCATTGCTGCCCGATATCCACTGCAACAGGCTGAGCGCGATGCTGATGGCGGCGCAGAAGGACAGTACCAGAAACAGGCGCCGGTTATGTCTGGCGGCCAGGATACCCGCCAGCACGATGGCCAGTTTCAGCCAGGTACCCCGTGACAGCCACACCGATATCTGGGTGTGATGGGGAATGCGTTCATTCGCCAGAATGGCATTGGCCCGGGCCAGCGATGCGGGGCTGTCGGGCTGCATCTTCGCCATGACATACAGCACGATGGGCAGCACCAGCAGCAGTGCCAGCAGACCCAGTGCGAACGCCTGCCGGGGGCGTCCTTCCCTTGCCAGCACCAGCATGTACGCGACCGTGAGAATGCCGGCGTGCAGCACGAAGGTGGGGTGCAGGCTGGCCGCCACCAGGGCGCAGACGATCGCGATGTAGTCCCGGCGCAGCAGAAAACAGGCGATGCTGGCCAGCAGCAGTACGCCAAAGCTGGAGGGTTGCAGATAGTGTCCCAGCAGGGTCTGACCGGCCACGCCATAGCTGGCCACGCTGGCCAGCCGGTGAATGAGGGCGACCGGATCAGCGGCCCCCGCGTGGATGTCCCGCAGCGGGGCCAGCATCCAGGTGCTGTGCAGCGCTGTCAGCAGGGCCAGCAACAGGATTACGAATTGCAGCCGGTATTGCCAGGATTGCGGTGCTGCGGACGGCCCGGCGGCACTGGAGGCGATCAGAAGGAGGGACGCGGCATACAGGCTGGCGAGCAGCCCGAACAGAGCCTGGAACAGCCACGGACTGCCCATGCGGTACACCTGGGTTACCAGCCAGGAAAACACCGGCACGTGGTCGGTCTGGTGGCTGAGCCAGTCACCCGCCAGATGGCCGTACCCGGCCTGCGCCAGACCGTGCAGAAAGTAGGTGTGCTGATTCACGCTGAACAGAGGCAGCTGATAGAAAGCACAGGCAAACAGAAGGCTGGCCACGAGACAGGTCAGGATCTTGCTGGATGAAAAACGGGTGCTCATTCTTTACCTTAATACGGAACTTCAGATGCAGCGTCACAGCGCACCGGCTTGGGCGTCCCCACCGGGTTGCCTACTCTGCCCGTTGTGGTTGCTTGCGTCCAGCCAGCCGGCGCTGTTGCGGCGCCATGGCGATGTCCAATTAGCATGCATTTGTCATTCCCGGTGCCGCTTCAGGTCGACTTTCAGCAGTGCGTCCTGCCCCAGCAGTTCCGCATAGTTGGCGCGCTCATAGGCCGAAGGATTCGCTGCATGGCGTTGGCTCAGGCTGCCTTTCAGCTGCTGTACCGAGCTGTATTCCTCCTGTTCCATCCAGGCGGACATGCCGAACAGGATCGTACGCAGGTAGTCCGGGCCTTCCCGCAGCAGCGCACTGCACACATGCACTGCATCAGCGCCTGCCATCAGGCCTTTGAGCACATCTTCATGAGTGTGAAAGCCGCCGGTGCCGGCAATGCCGAGCCCCACCTGGCCGCGCAGCAGGGCAATCCAGCGGATGCGCAGAAGGGCTTCATAGGAATGGGACAGCTGGATGCGCGGCACTACGTGACGGGACGCCAGGTCGATGTCCGGCTGGTAGAAACGGTTGAACAGCGCCACCCCTTTCACCCCCAGATTTTCCAGTTCACCGATGAAATTCACCGGCGAGGAAAACTGCGCCGACAGCTTGACTGTCAAAGGAATCGACACTGTTTCCAGCAGTGATCTGACTACCTGCAGGTAGCGGGCCTCTACTTCCGCTGCTGTTTCATCGCGGCGGGCGGCGATGCCGTACAGGTTCAGTTCCAGCGCGTCGCAGCCGGCGTCCTGCAGATCCTTCGCGTGGCGCACCCAGCCTTGCGGTGTGACGCCATTGAGGCTGGCAATCACCGGAATTGACAGGGATTCCTTGTAACGCTCGATGCGGGCCACATGCTGGTCCAGTTCGGAGGCGTATTCCGGCAGGTCCGGCAGAAACGACTGTGCCTCGGGATGGCCGATGGGCTGGTGATCGAGGAAGCGTGTCATCTGTTCCTCTTCATGCAGCAGGGCTTCCTCGAACAGGGATGGCAGCACGATGGCGGCGGCACCGGCATCCTCCAGCCGGCGCGCGTTGTCGAAATCACCGGTGAGCGGCGACGAGGACGGCACCAGCGGATTTTTCAGGCTAAGGCCCAGGTACTCGGTGCGCAGGTCTGTTGCAGAAAGAGCCGTTGTGGTCGGCGCGGTTGTGGTCGGCTTATTCATGGGGCTTGTCCTCAGTGGCCGCAGCCAGGTGTTCGTAAAAGGCAAAACGTTCCTTCACGTCGGCGCGGGCCTGATCCAGCAGGGCGTCGGCGCGGGCAGGTTCGGAGCGCCACAACATGCTGAAGCGGGTTTCGCTCTTGATGAAATCCGCGTAGTCGATGGACGGCGGCTTGCTGTCGAGTTTGAACGGGTTTTGCCCCTGCGCACTGCGGCGGGGGTCGTAACGGAACAGGGGCCAGTGGCCGCTGTCCACCGCCAGCGTCTGCTGCCGGTGATTGTTCGCCAGGTCGACGCCGTGGGCGATGCAGGGGGAGTAGGCGATGATCAGCGACGGGCCTTCGTAGCTTTCCGCTTCCAGAAACGTGTGCAGCGTGTGCACGTCTTTCGCGCCGTAGGCCACATGCGCCACATAGACATTTTCATAAGTCAGCGCGATGCGGGCCAGATCCTTTTTCGCCGTGGCTTTGCCGCCGGCGGAGAATTTCGCCACGGCGCCGCGCGGTGTGGCTTTCGAGGTCTGGCCGCCAGTGTTGGAATAGACTTCGGTGTCCAGCACCAGAATGTTCACGTTCATGCCGGACGCCAGCACGTGGTCGAGGCCGCCGTAACCGATGTCGTAGGCCCAGCCGTCGCCGCCGATGATCCACACGCTTTTCTTGCTGAGGGCATCGATCACGTCCAGCAGCGGTGCTGCCAGCGGATTGTTGATGCTGGCAAGTTTCCGTTTCGCTGCCGCGATGCGTTCGCGCTGTTCGTGAATGCCGGCTTCATCGGCTTGATCGGCCTGCAGCAGTGCGGTGACGATATCAGTGCCCAGTTGCGGTTCCAGCTGCTGCAGATAGTCGCGGGCAATCTGCGCCTGCTGGTCCCACGCGATGCGCAGGCCCAGGCCGAATTCCGCGTTGTCTTCGAACAGGGAATTGCTCCAGGCCGGGCCACGGCCGTCGCTGTTTTGGGTCCAGGGCGTGGTGGGCAGGTTGCCGCCGTAGATCGACGAGCAGCCGGTGGCGTTGGCGACGATCATGCGGTCGCCGAACAGTTGCGAGGCCAGCCGGATGTAGGGTGTCTCACCGCAGCCGGAACAGGCGCCGGAAAATTCAAACAGCGGCTGCAGCAGCATGGCGCCCTTCATGGTGGTGGCCTTGGCGTCGCGGCGGTCGTGATCCGGCAGTGCGGCAAAAAAATCCCAGTTGGTCTTTTCCTGTTCCCGCAACGGTGCCTGGGGCGCCATGTTCAGCGCCTTGTGGCTGGCCTGGCTCTTGTCGCGGATCGGGCAGATGTCCACGCACAGGGTGCAGCCGGTACAGTCCTCCGGTGCCACCTGATAGCTGATGTGCAGTCCTGGCGGGTAGTCCTTGCCTTTCACCGGCACATGTTTGAATGACGCGGGCGCTTTGGCAGCCAGTTCCGCCGGAAACAGTTTGCTGCGAATCGCGCTGTGGGGGCAGACGAAAGCGCATTTGCCGCAGTGGGTGCAGAGCACTTCGTCCCACACCGGGATTTCCAGCGCGATGTTGCGTTTCTCGATGGCGGCGGTGCCGGTTGGAAAGGTGCCGTCCACCGGCATCTGGCTGACGGGAATGCGGTCGCCGCGCCCGGCGATGATTTCGGCGGTGACGTTACGGACAAAGGCTGAGGCGTGATCCAGACCCAGCCCGCGCAGCTCGATGCTGGATGTCACCTGGGTTGGCAGCGGCACTGCTACCAGCGCCTGCAATGTTCTGTCGATGGCGTCGAAATTGCGCTGGGTGATCTGGCGGCCTTTTTTGCCGTAGGTTTTTTCCACGGCTTTTTTGATTTCGGCGATGGCGCTGTCCTGCGGCAGCACGCCGGAGATGGCGAAAAAGCAGGTCTGCATGATGGTGTTGATGCGGCGGCCGAGGCCGTTGTCCTGCGCCACCCGGTAGGCGTCGATGATGTAGAAGCGGATTTTTTTCGCCAGCATGTCCTGTTGCAGCGGACGCGGCAGGCTGTTCCATACCTGATCACGGCTGGCGCTGGTATTGAGCAGGAACACGGCGCCCGGCGCGGCCTTTTCCAGTACGGCGTATTTTTCCAGGAACAGGGTCTGGTGGCAGCCGATATAGCGGGCGCGTCCGTTGCCGATCAGGTAAGCGGAACGGATTGCACTGTTGCCAAAGCGCAGATGCGACACGGTGACAGCGCCGGATTTTTTCGAGTCATAGACGAAATAACCCTGCGCATTCAGGCCGGTCTGTTCGCCGATGATCTTGATGCTGTTTTTGTTGGCGCTGACGGTGCCGTCGGAACCCAGGCCGTAGAACACGCATTCGAAGCAGTCGTTGCTGCTGTCATCGTTGGCTGTCGGGTTGGCGGTTTCGTACATTGCATAGGGCAGCGACCGGTGGGTGACGTCATCCTCAATGCCGACGGTGAAATGATTTTTCGGTGCGGGCGCTCGCAGCTCGGCGAAGACCGCGCGCACCATGGCAGGGGTGAATTCCTTGGATGACAGACCGAAGCGGCCGCCGATGATTTTCGGCAGCGACGTGCGTACGCCGCTATTGAACGCTTCCATGAAGACGGTGCACACGTCCTGATACAGAGGCTCGCCGGCGGCGCCCGGTTCCTTGGTGCGGTCGAGCACGGCGATGGATTTTACGCTGGACGGCAGCGTTGCCAGGAAATGCTTCGCGCTGAACGGGCGGAACAGGTGTACTTTCAGCACGCCGGTTTTGGCGTCGCCCGCATTCAGTTGCAGCACGGTTTCGTGCACGGTTTCAGCGCCCGAACCCATCAGCACGATCACCTGCTCCGCATCGGGAGCACCCACGTAATCGTACAGGTGATAGGCGCGGCCGGTGCGGGTGGCGAACGCGTCCATGCATTCCTGCAGCAGGGCGGGAAAGCGGTCGTAAAACGGATTGCAGGCTTCCCGCGCCTGGAAAAACACATCGGGATTCTGGGCGGTTCCGCGCAGCACCGGATGATCCGGCGACAAGGCGCGCCGCCGGTGTTCGGCAATCGCATTCTGGTTGAACGGGCCATCCAGCAGCGCGCGCAGATCGTCGTCTTCCACCAGATCGATTTTCGCTACCTCGTGGGACGTGCGGAAGCCGTCGAAAAAATGCAGCACCGGAATGCGGGAACGCAGGGTGACCGCCTGGGTGATGGCGGCGAAATCGTGGGCCTCCTGCACGGAGTTGGAGGCCACCAGTGCAAAGCCGGTGCCCCGTGCCGACATCACGTCACTGTGATCGCAGAAAATCGACAGCGCGTGCGATGCCAGCGACCGCGCCGCGATGTGAAACACCGTCGGGGTCAGCTCGCCGGCGATCTTGTACAGGTTGGGCAGCATCAGCAGCAGGCCCTGGGACGCGGTGAACGTGGTGCACAGGGCGCCGCCCTGCAGGGCCCCGTGCACGGCACCGGCGGCACCGCCTTCGCTTTGCATCTCGACGATCTGCGGCACGCTGCCCCACAGGTTGCGGCGGCCCTGGGCCGACCAGGCGTCGGCAAACTCGCCCATGGCGGACGCGGGGGTGATGGGGTAGATGGCAATGACCTCATTGCATTTGTGGGCGATGAGGGCCACCGCTTCGTTGCCGTCCAGCGTCGCAGTCTGGGGCAGGGTCTGGGGCGTGGTCATGCAGGTTTCCTCCCGGTGAATACCTTGTTTCTACACTGCACCCGGTGCCCGGTTGTTGATCTGGCACAAGTTCGTGACCGGTGGCGACCGTTGCAGCATCGGCGCGCTGGCGTCATGCTACCCGGGTTTGCCAACCAGTCTGGAGATACTTGCATGAACCCCGGCCCGCTTCACCTGTTGCGCTGCCTGCCCGGCCTGCTGCTGATCAGCCTGTTGACCGCCTGCGGTGGTGGGGGCGGTGGTGGCGACGATGATGAGATCGGCAGTTTCAACAGCGCCATCAGCCTCGACAGGCGCATCAGCGCCGCCCGGGCCACGGCGTCCAACAGCAGCGCCTGTACGGCCATCGAACCTTTCTATTGGGAAATTGGGGATCGCAGTGACCGCATCACCGGCAGCAGCGAAGGTGATGGCTCCGTGCTGGCCAGCACCGACATGAAAATCGCCTCCGCCAGCAAATGGATTTTTGGCGCCTATGTGCTGGAAAAACGGGGCAATGTGCTGACGGCTGACGATATCAAGGCCCTCACGATGCGCACCGGCTACAGCGAATTCCGTTATGGCCTGTGCATTGAGGGCACCCAGGTGCAGCAGGATACCCTGACGGTACAGCAGTGTTTTGAAAAATCGGCCAGTGGTGGCGCCAACGACGATTACGTGGCCGGAGACGACGGCAAGTTCAACTACAACGGTGGCCACTTCCAGTACTGGGCGGTGCAGAACGGGCTGGAAGATGACATCAACGAAACCCTGGCCATCGAACTTGGGGACCAGTTCGGCAATGCCTTCGCGCTGGATTTCGATTCACCCCAGCTGGCGGGCGGCCTGTACATGAATGCGCTGAACTATGCTTTTTTCCTGCGCTCGATTCTGAGCGACGATCTGTTCATGCATGACCGGCTTGGCACCGATGCCGTCTGCACCAGCCCCGCCGTCTGTCCCGACACCGCCACCTACACACCGATTCCCGCCGACGAGGCCTGGCACTATTCTCTTGGCCACTGGGTGGAGGATGATCCGGTCGTGGGTGACGGCGCCTTCAGCAGCCCCGGTTATTTCGGTTTCTATCCCTGGATCGACTCGGGCAGGAAATGGTATGGCATCGTGGCGCGGGGAGTGGAACCGGGCAATCTGCTGGAATTTCTGTTTGGTGACACCGCGATGGAGTCGGTCGATTGCGGTCGCCGCATCCGCAAGGCTTGGTTGAGCGGACAGCAGCAGAACTGATCCGGCTACATATTGCGTTTGGTTTTAGTGGTGGCAACAGCGCTGGCCGGATCGTCCGGCCAGAAATGTTTCGGATAGCGGCCGCGCATGTCCTTCGCCACTTCCCTGTAGCTGCCGTGCCAGAAGCCCGGCAGATCCCGCGTCACCTGAATCGGCCGCTGCGCCGGTGACAGCAATTCCAGCAGAATGCGCTGCCCGTTGGGCAGCGTCGGATGCACATTCAAACCGTAAAATTCCTGCAGCCGCGCCCGCAGCACCGGACCGTTTTCCGCCAGATAATCCAGTTCCCGCGTGGTGCCGGCCGGCAGCGTGATGGCGGTGGGCGCCTGAGTGTCCAGTGCCTGCCACTGATTCCACTCCAGCCGGTTTTTCAGGGCATCGTGCAGATTGATTTTCTGCACTTCTGTCAGGCTGTAGATATTGTTCAGAAACGGCAGCAGCCAGTCTTGAATGGATTCGCTTAAAGCTGTGCGCGAACAGTCGGGCCATTGATCCGGCTGCTGCCGGTGCAGCCATTGCAGGCGCGCCAGCAGCTGCGTGGTGTTGTCATTCCACGGCAGATCGTCGAGGGCATTTTTTTGCAGTGCCTGCAGCAGACATTGCTGCGCTGCATCTGGCCAGGGTTGCCGCAGACGGCTGCGCTCCAGCACCAGCGCGCCGAACTGCAGCTGCCGTTCCGCTTCCACCGCGCCGCGCTGTTCGTTCCAGCTGATCACGTCCCGTTGCTGCAAATGGGTGGCCAGTGCTGATTTCAGTTGCGCCAGTGTCAGTGCGCAGGCCAGCCGCACGCGCGGTTCGTTGCCGGCGCCATCGGTTTCCAGGATCACCAGATACTGCGAACCGGCCAGTGCATCGTGACGGCCCAGCTGCACGCCCTTGCCGTTGGCCATGCGATAACGCGACTGGCTGTCGGCGCGCAGCTGGGCAACACGGTCCGGAAAGGCCTGCGCCAGTGCGCCGGCAATATCGGCGTGATCGACGTTGGCAGGATTCCATTTTGTCTGCACGCGTTTCGCGGTCTGCTGCACCAGTTGCTGGATGCGCTGCCAGGTGCCGCGCTGCAGCTGGCCGTGGCCAACGTTGTGCGGTGACGACGACTGCCACAGTGCCAGCCGCAGATGAATATTCGCCTGCCCGTTGTCGCCGTCGAAGCGCAGCGGATCGCCTTCCCCCAGCAGGGCGGCGCAGGCAATCGCGGCGCTGGCGGTGTTGTCGCTGCGCTGGCTCCACACCAGCTTCGCCAGGCGCGGATGCATTCCCAGCGCGGTGAGCTGGCGCCCGAGCGCGGTGATACGCTGCTGCGGGTCCAGCGCATCCAGTTCCTGCAGCAGCTGCACGGCGCGGCCATAACGGTCTGCCGGCGGTGGATTCAGCAGCGGCAGGGATGACGGATCGGCACTGCCCCATTGCGCCAGTTCCAGCGCCACCGGCGCCAGATCCGCATGCAGGATTTCCGGATCGGTGAACGCCTGCAACTGGGCCTGTGCGGTTTCGCTCCACAGGCGATAACACACGCCCGGCTCCATCCGGCCAGCCCGGCCCCGACGCTGTTCTGCCGACGCGGCGGAAATGGTCTGTGTTTCCAGTCTTTCCATCGCACTGCGTTCGTCATAGCGCGCCACCCGCACCAGTCCGCTGTCGATCACCACGCGGATGCCCTCGATAGTGACACTGGTCTCCGCCACATTGGTGGACAGCACGATCTTGCGCACGCCATTCTGCGTCGGCGCGATCGCCTGTTCCTGCACGTCCTGCGGCAGCGACGCATGCAGCAGAAATACCTGTGCACCTGCCGGCAGACCGCTCTCCTCCAGTCGTTGCTTCACCCGTTGCAGTTCGCGCAGGCCCGGCAGAAATACCAGCAGGTTGCCGCTGTCGTTATGCAGTGCGCGCAAAATAATGTTGGCCGTGTGCTGCTCGGGCCAGGTGTTGACCGGCAATGGCGCGTAACGGGTTTCCACCGGAAAACAGCGGCCTTCCGACGCCACCAGCGGCGCATCCAGCCAGTGCGACAGCCGTGCACCGTCCAGCGTGGCGGACATCACCAGTATTTTCAGCGGATTGTTTTCGGCGCGCAGCGCGTTCTGTGCTTCCAGCGCAAACGCCAGCCCCAGATCCAGATTCACCGAGCGCTCGTGGAATTCATCGAAGATCACCAGGCCGATGCCGGACAGCTCCGGG
>JBMOPR010000590.1:0-11382 GCA_049323075.1 Pseudomonadota bacterium | reverse complement strand
ATGCTCCAGCGCATCCGCCGACGGCCGCATCACGAAATACAGCACCACAATACCCGCCAGAATTGCTCCGGCGGTGAGCAGTTCCGGCGCCTTTGCCTGGCTCAGCATTGCCAGGCAGATCAGCGCGCCCAGTACCGGCACGAAAACCGGAATGTCGAAGTGGCCGTGCCAGGATTCCCGCGTTTTCAATACCACCAGCGCACCGTTCACCAGCACGAAACAGCACAGCAGCAGTACGCTGGTGGCTCGTGCCAGCGATGAAATGTCACCGCTCAGCACCAGCACCACGAAAATCACCCATACCGCAATGATGGCCATATGCGGCGTGTGCCGGCCCGCATGCACGCGGGACAGCACGCGCGGCACCAGCCCGTGTGACGCCATGCCGTACAGCAGGCGCGAGCCCATGACGAAATTCAGCAGCGCCGTATTCGCCACTGCGAACAGCGCGATAAGGCTGAAGGCCGAACTTGGGAACCAGGGCGCGATCTTCGCGGCCACGTCCACCAGCGGCTGTTGCGATCCGGCCAGCGCGGCCGGTGCCAGCACCGATACCGCCACCAGACTGATGGTCATGTAGATCAGCGAAGCAATCAGCACCGCCAGCAGCAGGGCGCGGGGCAGGGTTTTCTGCGGTTCCTTCACTTCCTCCGCCACGTTCAGCAGGTCCTCGAAACCGACGAAGGAATAGAACGTCAGCACCGCTCCGGTCAGCGCCAGCGACAGGCTGATATCGCCTGCCAGATTCTGCGGTGTGGCGGCATCCAGGTAATTGACCGAGCCCAGATAGGGCAGGCCGGCTGCGATGATCAGAAACAGCCCGCTGACCTCGATCAGGGTAAAAATACCGTTGGCGAACAGGGATTCGCGAATGCCGCGAAACACGATGCCGGCGATCAGCAGCGAAAAGCCCAGGGCAATTGCCAGCGGTGGCAGCGCGGGGAACAGGCCGTTGAGGTAGCCGCCGAATACCTTCGCGGCGGTGGCCATGGAGGTGAGCCCCGATGCCAGCACGGCCAGCCCCACCATGTAGGAAATGAACGGTTTGCGGTAGGCGCGCAGCGAGATATACGCGGCGCCGCCCGCCCGCGGAAAGCGCGACCCCAGGCTGGCGTAGGACAGGCCGGTGAGCCCGGCGGCGATCATGCTTACCAGAAATGCCAGCCAGATGGCGTGACCCATTTCGCCGGCAGCGCGCCCGATCAGGCCGTAGATGCCCGCCCCCAGAATGTCGCCCACGCCGTACAGGGTCAGTGCAATCAGTCCGATATGACGCTGCAGGGTGGGGGTGGAAGCCGGTGTCGTCATCAGAACCTCAACAGTGAAACCGCAACGTGAAATCTCAATTGCCGGGCACGGGCCGCGCGGCTGCCACGGCGACGATCTCCAGTGGCTCGCGCTGACGAATCACCCGGATACTGACCTTTTCCCCCGGCTGCAGGCCGGAGATCAGGTTCATGGCAATCTTCGGATCATTGACCGCCTCGCCATTCAGATGGGTGATGATGTCGCCGGGGCGCACGCCTGCCACATGGGCGGGTCCGTTCTTGAAAATGCCTTTCACCAGCAGGCCGTTGATGTCGGGCAGGTCCAGGGCCTTGATGAGCGCATCGGTGAGCACCTGCGGCTCCACACCCAGCCAACCGCGAATCACCTGGCCGTGCTGCAGCAGTTCCATCATCACGCTCTTGGCGGTGTCCACGGGAATGGCAAAGCCGATGCCCTGGGAACCGCCGGACTTGGAATAGATCGCGGTATTGATGCCGACCAGATCGCCATAGGCATTGATCAGCGCGCCGCCGGAATTGCCGGGGTTGATGGCGGCGTCGGTCTGGATGAAATCGACGAACACGCTCAGGTTGTTGTGGCGGCCCAGGGCACTCACGATGCCTTTCGTTACCGTCTGACCCACGCCGAAGGGATTGCCGATGGCCAGCACCACGTCACCCACACGGATCGCATCGCTCTTGGTCAGGGCGATCGCGGGCAGGTCGGGCATTTCGATGAACAGCAGGGCCAGATCGGTTTCCGGATCGGTGCCCACCACGGCAGCAAAGGTTTCGCGCCCGTCCGCCAGGGCCACGCGGATTTCATCGGCGCCGCTGATGACATGGTTGTTCGTCAGCACGTAGCCGGTGGGGCTCACGATCACGCCGGACCCCAGGCTGGACAGCATCCGTTCCCGTCGGGGTGCCTCGTTCAAGCCGAAAAAACGGCGGAAATTGGGGTCGTCCAGCAGGGGATGGTATTCACGGGTCACGATTTTGGTGCTGAAGATGTTCACCACTGCCGGCTGGGCGCGGGCCACCGCATCGGCATAGGACACCGGATCGCCCTGGGCGGCGTTCAATTGGGGACGCGTTTCCGGCGCCAGCCCGGTGCTCTGGGTTTCCCGCGCCGGCACCTGCTGTTCGATCAGCACGATCTCGTGACGCTGCACCGGCGGCTCGCGGTTGTTCAGCAGCAGAAACAGGGCGGCCACAGCCAGACCGGCCAGAACCGGCGTCACCAGAAAGCGGGCAAGGGATTTCATAAAGTCGCTGGCCATTCCGTCGCGGTGTTTGGAATAATCGGGATTGGAAAGAGATGCCAAAGCAAATTAACACGGAACGGCGCCGTGCACCACGCGCCCTGACGGAGACACCGGATTCATGATCAGCCGCGACGCGTTGCTCGCCGAACTCAACCAGCTGCTGCAACCGCAGTATTTCAAGGATTACGCGCCCAACGGCTTGCAGGTGCAGGGGCGTGAGTCGATCCAGACGCTGGTCACCGGCGTCACCGCCACCCGCGCGCTGATCGAACGTGCGGTGGCATTGAAGGCTGATGCGATCTTCGTTCACCATGGCTATTTCTGGCGCAGCGAAGATCCCGCGATCACCGGCATGAAATACCAGCGGGTGAAGCTGCTGCTGGACCACGGCATCAACCTGTTCGCCTATCACCTGCCGCTGGACGCCCACCCCGAACTGGGCAACAACGCGCAACTGGGCAAGCTGCTGGGGTTCAAGACCGAAGGCGGTCTGCAACCCGGCGAGCCGCGTCCGATTGGCAATGTGGGCGTGCTCGATGCGCCGCTGACCCTGGCGCAGCTGGAAGCGCTGGTGGCTGCCAGGCTGGGTCGCCCGCCCCTGGGCATCCGCGGTGGCGATCACCCCATCAAGCGGGTGGCCTGGTGCACCGGCGGCGCCCAGGACTATATCGAGCAGGCGGTGGCGCTGGGGGCGGATGCCTACATCAGCGGCGAGATCTCGGAACAGACGGTGCATGTGGCGCGGGAGTGCGGCATTCACTACCTGGCGGCGGGCCACCATGCCACCGAACGGGGCGGTGCCCGCGCCGTAGGCCAGTATCTGGCGCAAAAATTCCAGCTGGATCACCAGTTTGTGGATATCGACAATCCGGCCTGACCGCAGGCGCCGGAACGGTTATAATGCAGCCCCTTTTGCGCAGAATCCCTGCGTTGCAGCCACCCCTTTTCCCGTCAACCGGAACGAGAAGTGCCATGTCGAAACTAGTGAAGCCCCACGGCAGCGATGTGTTGAAAACGCTCCTGCTGGAAGGCGATGCCCTGGCCAGTGCCCAGGCCGCCGCCGCCAAATTGCCCCAGGTAAAACTGTCCTCCCGCGAAACCGGTGACCTGATCATGCTGGGCATCGGCGGCTTCACCCCGCTGGACGGCTTCATGGGCAAGGCCGACTGGCAATCCGTGTGCGACAGGATGACCCTGGCCAGCGGCCTGTTCTGGCCGATCCCCATCACCAAGTCTGTCGACAAGGCCACTGCCGACAGCATTGCCGTCGGCAGTGAAATCGCGCTGGTGGACGAAGAAAGCGGCGAGCTGATGGGCGTGATGATGGTGAAAGAGAAATACACCATCGACAAGGCGCACGAATGCCAGACCATTTTCAGGACCACCGACATCGAACATCCCGGCGTGAAGATGGTGATGGAGCAGGGTGAAGTGAACCTGGCCGGCCCGGTGGAAGTGTTCTCGCAGGGCGAGTTCCCCGAGAAATACAAGGGCATCTACATGACGCCCGCTGAAACCCGCGCCCTGCTGGAAGAAAAAGGCTGGACCACCGTCGCCGCCTTCCAGACCCGCAACCCGATGCACCGTTCCCACGAATACCTGGCCAAGATCGCCATCGAAGTCTGCGACGGCGTGCTGGTGCATTCGCTGCTGGGCAAGCTGAAGCCGGGGGATATTCCGGCCGAAGTGCGTCAGGACGCCATCGGCACCCTGATCGACAATTACTTCGTGAAAGGCACCGTGGTGCAATCCGGCTATCCGCTGGACATGCGCTATGCCGGCCCCCGCGAAGCCCTGCTGCACGCGCTGTTCCGCCAGAACTACGGCTGCTCGCACCTGATCGTGGGCCGCGACCATGCCGGTGTGGGCGAATACTACGGCCCGTTCGACGCGCAGCACATTTTCGATGAAATTCCCAAAAATGCACTGGTTACCCAGCCGCTGAAAATCGACTGGACCTTCTGGTGCAATGCCTGCGGCACCATGGCCTCGGCCCGCACCTGCCCGCACGATGGCTCGCATCATGTGAAGGTGTCTGGCACCAAGCTGCGCAAGGCACTGTCGGAAGGCGGTGACGTGCCTGACAACTTCAGCCGTCCGGAAGTGCTGGAAATCCTGCGCGCGTACTACGCCGGTCTGGAAGAGCACGAGAAGGTGGAAGTGAAACTGACGGGGCATTCCGCGAAGTAAACTGGCGGATATGCTGATGCAGCGTTAGACAGAAGCGTTGAGTAAAAAAGCCGGTCCGCTGCAAACGGACCGGCTTTTTTTATGGTGGATATTTTATTCGGAACGTTGTGTGGTTCAACGGCGCTGCGGCACGGCTTCAGCACCTGCATTGCCGTGTCACTGCATCGCCTGCTGTACCCTGCGCGGATCATCCTGCGCCAGCTTCAGCAGCTGCACGGACGAGCCGAGGGTTGCGCCCCGGTTGTCCCAGTAATCCTCATCCCGCTGCGACAGATGCGTGTGCCAGCGCCGCAGTTCGCGCTCGTGCCTCGCCAGCAATTCCGCACGCCACTGCTTTGCCTGCTCGGGAAATTGCGCCGCGATATTGCGGCGTTCCTGGGGATCGGCCTGCAGGTCGTACACTTCCTCTACCTTCTGGTTGAAGTTGTAGATGTATTTGTAGCGGCCGTCGGTCCGCGCCAGGCACCAGTTGTCATACCAGCAGTTGGCGATTGCGGCGTCTCGTTGCGCGCCGGGCCTGGTTACCGCGAAACCATCCGTTTCACCCTGCCACTGGAATCCCAGCAGATCCAGCGCCGAGGGCAGAATGTCCAGCTGCGAGGCGATACCGTCTTGCCCTTGCAGGCGCAGTCCCGGCGCATGAATCAGCAATGGCACCTGCATCACTTCCTGGTACAGCGACGCGTTGTGTTGCAGACGGTTGTGTTGGCCCAGTCCCTCGCCATGGTCGCCCACGATCACGAACACGGTGTTTTCATACAGGCCGGCCTGCCGGTACTGCTCGAACAGATTGCGGGTGAAGCGGTCCAGGTAGTGCACGGCATTCAGATAGCGGTTCAGTTCCGGATCGTCTTTGACAAATTCTTGGAAGCCGTAGCGATCCGGCACCCAGTAGGGATGATGGGTGGTGCCGGTCAGGTAGAACGCGAAAAACGGCGTGGTCTGCCGGCGAATCCAGTGATCGCTGGGCTGCAGCAGGATGTTGTCCTCGTAGCCAAAATAATTGGCCAGCTGGAAGCCGTCCTTGTTCATGTCGTCGCCGGGAAAAAACTCGGCGAAGCCCAGGTTCGTCACCAGGCCGCGCCGGTTTTCGAAATGCTCGGTGGGTGACTGGAAAAATGCGGTACTGAAACCTTTCTCGCGCAGCAGGTGCGCCAGACAGGGCGTGTCCAGCCCGTAGGTGGATTCAAAAATCGGGTGACGCGGATAGGGCTGCCGGTCGCAGTTGATGGCCACCATTGCTTTCGATGTGTGCGGCGTCACCGTGTACGCCTGCTGCGCGACCCAGCTGGTGCGGGCCAGCTCGTTCAGAAACGGTGTGACGTCCTGCAGTGCCGGATTGTTCAGGCCGGTGGCCTGCGCGCCCACCGATTCCAGCGCGATGATTACCAGATTGCGCGGCTGTGTCGGTGCAGTCTGCAGACTCAGCGGAAGCGCGGGCGGCAGCTCTTCGGCGTGGGCTTCCGCCAGCATGGTGCGCTGACGCAGAAATTCGATGATCTGATAGGCGTAAGAGGGGCGAGCCGTGTTCAGTTCCAGTTGCGGGTGCAGTGGTGGCACCAGCAGGGCTGTCAGCAGCAACGGGACCAGCACGCCGCTGAAACGCAGCGACGGCGCGGCCCCGCCAGAATGCAGCTGCCGCCATTTCAGTGCCGCCAGTGCAACGAACAGGGCCGGCAGCAATGCCAGCGTGAACCATTCCATCAGCTGGATCGGCGGCTGCAGTGCGTTCACGGCCTTGCCCATGTAATAGGCCACGTCAAACGGTGCCAGAGCGCCGGTGTGCAGGATGGTGACGCTGTAGGCGAAATCCGCTGCGATAAAGTAGGTTGCCAGGGCCAGCACTGCCAGGCGCCAGGGCAATGGCCTTTGGCTGGAACGCAGCAGAAAGGTACACCAGAGCAGGATCAGGCCGTAATAGCCCCCGTGCAGCCGCAGAAAATCCAGCAGGGCCCAGCCCGTCAACGGTGTGTGCGTGTAGACAACGGCAAGTTTGGTCCAGGCGGTGTAAGACAGAAGTGGAGTAACCAATGCCCACAGAATGATGTGGTCTGCTTTGCGGTAAATCATGGTGGCCTGCCCTGGCGAGTGAAAAAAACCTGATATTCCAATCAGGTCTGAAAACGAAAATCCTTCTCAGACGTGGATATTACAGAAATATGACGGCGTGGTGAACGTCCAGGAGCCGAAGGGCGTTTGGCAGATCCGGACTGGCACGCGGGGTGTTCCAGTCCGGATCAGATAAGGGGCGTGCGGGTTTGTTTCAGCTTACCTGGATTTCGATTTTGCGCGGTTTGGCAGCTTCCTGCTTCTGGACGGTCAGTACCAGCACGCCATTGTCGAACTGGGCGCGGATGCCATTCAGGTCGGCGTCTTCCGGCAACTTGAATGCCCGGCTGAAGCTGCCGGTGGTGCGTTCCTTGTAGCGGTAGGCCAGGCCCTCTGCCTCCAGCCGTTTTTTCTCGCCGCTGATTTTCAGCTTGCCGTCCTCCAGTTCCACCTGCACCTGCTCCGGCTTCACACCTGGCAAATCCAGCTGGATTTCATAACGTTCCTTGCTTTCGGAAATATCCACTGACGGTTGCCAGCGCTGGCCGTTGGTCACGTAGCGGCGCAGGCTGTCCTGCTGCAGTTGGTCAAAAACTTGCCAGGGATTCAGGCTGGTGATGGTCATGGTTGTGCTCCTGTTCAATGTGATCTGGGGGTTTCGAATCAGTGACAGGAGTAAAAATGGGGTGGGAACAACAGGCTTCAAGGGAAGGAAAAATATAGTGTCCGCCGTATTGAAAAAGGGGCCGTAGCCCCTATTTCCGAACGCTTGTGCCAATCGTGTGTCAGTAGACCTTGGTGTCCTTCAGGCCGAAATCCTCTGCCAGGGTGCCCTTGTCGCCGGGCTTGGTCTTGGGCGCGTAGTCCTTGGGCGGTTCCACCGGTAACTGGCCAAATTCCGCATCCATCTTGCCGGAGCGCAGCTCCTGCTGCTGACGACTTTCCAGCGAGACGAATTCGGTTTTGGCGGCAGGCAGTTTGGCCGATTCCTCCAGTGCGAAGCTCTTCGGTGGCTCTGCGAACGAGTCGGCGGCGTCTTCCAGGTGCTTCTGCACGGCGATGTAGTTTTCGGTCAGGCTGTTGACCAGCTGCGCAGTCTTGTTGAAGTGCTGGTTGACGTTTTCCCGGTAGGCGGTGAACTCTTCCTGCAGTTCCCGCATCTGGCGTTCGATCTTGGATTCGGCACGCGTGCGCGCCAGCACCACATAACTCACGACGGCGCCGGCTCCGCATCCCGCCAGGAAAACCGCGATGGTCAGTAGATCCATAAATTCTCTCCGCATCGAAATAAACGACTGATTTCACGATAGTACAATGATCCGGAAGCGGATGACAGATGGGGGTGCGCCGAATAACATGACGACAGCCCGCAACCTGTAACAAGTCACTTCCGCCACGAGGTTTTCCCCATGAATCCATTTCCCGCAGACGAACAGCGCATCGACCTGCAAGGACCTGCCGGGGTGCTGAAGGCCATTGCAGCGGCACCCAAAAACGCTGATAACGGGCCCGGAAATGTCACGATCGTCTGCCATCCGCATTCCCTTATGGGCGGCACCATGGATAACAAGGTGGTGCACACGGTGGCACGGGCTCGGCGGGACTGCGGCCACCGCACCGTGCGTTTCAATTTTCGCGGGGTGGCCGGCAGCGCCGGCGCGTTCGATCACGGCATCGGTGAAAGCGACGACCTGCTGGCGGTGATCGACTGGGTGCGGCAGGTGCGCCCTGACGACCGGATCTGGCTGGCAGGTTTTTCCTTCGGCTCTTTCGTGGCAGCGCGCACCTGTGCCAGGGCGGTGGAGCGGGGTGATCCCATCGACCATCTGCTGCTGATCGCTCCTGCCGTGGTGAATTACGATTTCGGCCCGCTACGGAACTTCCCGGTGCCGCTGCAGCTGATTTATGGCGATGCCGACGAGGTGGTGGATGCGCAGGAAATCCGCCGCTGGTCCGACGGGGTGCAGTCGCGCAAGTCGGTGCACTGTCTGCCGGATGCGGGTCATTTCTTTCATGGCCGGCTGACTGAATTGAAGGAAATCCTGCAGCAGACAGCGTCGGCCTGAAGAACCTCCTTGCCTTAGACCGGATATGTACGCGCCCCCTACCTCTTTCGTGGTAGGCAAGTGCACGGTAGAGAAGTTCATCCTTATTGTTTGATCCCGCGCAAGATTGTGTGTGTGCCGCAACACATAATGCAACCAGGTTTATTGCGAGGAGGAGATCGCAAATGGATACACTGCTTCCGGCCGGCTTCATTCTGGGCATCCTTTCACTGTCCTGGCTGCTGTTTCAGGGCGCCTGCCTTTACCTGCTGGTTCTATTCAATCCCGAATTATCCTCCGCACACCTCAACACAACCTTGCCTCCGCCTGTCGACGGGCGGAACGCGCGGCAGTAATCACCTGGTTTCATCACTTACAAAAAACATCCGCCACGGGCGAGCTGTGGCGCATAACGGGAGGTAGATCATGTCTATCATCAGGAAGGGAAAACCCTGGCGACTGAACGTGGGCGCATGTGGTTTGGGATTGCTGCTGGCTCCGGCGTTGTCAGCTTTTGCCGCAGATCCTGCTGCGACGCACAAGGCGGAAACGGGTGCCGATCTGGCGAAGTCGGTGGCGGCTGGCAAGGTGGTCTATGACAAGTATTGCACAGGTTGCCACCAGCCTACCGGCGCAGGTTTGACAGGGGCATTCCCGCCGCTGGCGAAATCCGATTATCTGCTGGCGGACAAGCAGCGCGCCATTGGGGTCGTGGTGAAAGGTCTCACCGGTGAAATCACCGTGAACGGCCAGAAATACAATGGTGCCATGCCGAATTTTGCCTACCTGAAAGACCAGGAAATCGCCGACGTATTGACCTACGCGCTGAATTCCTGGGGCAATAATGGCGGTGGTGTCGCGGCTGAAGCGGTGGCCGCTGCCCGCGGTAGTGAAGCTACCCATGCCGAAGGCCCGCACCCCAGCACATCGGAAGCGGAAATGCGCTATGCCGGCGCGCCAGCGGGCATCGATCCGAAGTCAACCAAAAACATGGTGACGACCGAAGGCCCTGCCATGACCACGGAGGAATTCGATCACGCCAAGACGATCTTCTTCCAGCGTTGTGCCGGTTGCCACGGTGTGCTGCGCAAGGGTGCCACCGGAAAACCGCTCACCACCGATATCACCCGCGCCAAGGGTACCGATTACCTGAAAGCACTGATTACCTACGGTTCGCCGGCCGGCATGCCCAACTGGGGTACCAGTGGCGATCTGACCGACAAGGAAATCGATGTGATGGCGCGCTACCTGCAGCATGAGCCGCCGCAGCCGCCGGAATTCGGCATGAAGGAAATGAAAGACAGCTGGAAGGTGACAGTCGCACCTGACAAGCGGCCGAAGAAAAAGGAAAACAACTACAACATCGAGAACATCTTTGCCGTCACCCTGCGTGATTCCGGCGAAGTGGCGTTGATCGATGGCGACACCAAGGAAATCATCAACGTGGTGAAAACCGGCTATGCGGTGCATATTTCGCGCACCTCGGCGTCCGGACGGTATATTTTCACCATCGGCCGTGATGCCAAGATCGACATGATCGACCTGTGGCTGAAAAAGCCGGACATCGTTTCCACCATCAAGGTAGGTCTGGAAGCCCGTTCGGTGGAAACATCGAAATACAAAGGCTATGAGGACAAATATGCGATTGCCGGTTCCTACTGGCCGCCACAATATGTGGTGATGAATGGCGATACCCTGGAGCCGATCAAGATCGTGTCCACCCGTGGCATGACCGTCGACACCCAGGAATTCCATCCTGAACCGCGTGTGGCCGCGATTGTGGCTTCGCACCAGCATCCGGAGTTCATCGTCAACGTGAAGGAAACCGGCAAGATTCTGCTGGTGAACTACGAAGACCTGAACAACCTGCAGGTGAAAACCATCGATGCTGCCCGTTATCTGCATGACGGCGGCTGGGATGCCACACACCGTTATTTTCTGACGGCCGCCAACCAGTCTGACAAGATTGCGGTGGTGGATTCGAAGGAACGCAAACTGGTGGCACTGACAGATGTCGACAAGATTCCGCACCCTGGCCGTGGCGCCAACCTGGTGGATCCGAAGTTCGGCCCGGTATGGGTGACCAGCGCCCTGGGCAACGACAAGATCACCTTCCTGGGCACTGATCCCGAGAAGCACAAGGCCAATGCCTGGAAAGTGGTGCGGGTGCTGAAGGGCCAGGGCGGCGGTTCGCTGTTCGTGAAATCCCATCCCAAGTCGCAGAACCTGTGGGTGGATTCGCCACTGAACCCTGATCCGAAAATCAGCCAGAGCATTGCCGTGTTCGATGTGAACAATCTGGACAAGGGTTTTGAAGTGCTGCCGATTGCGGAGTGGGCCAACCTGGGTGAAGGCCCGAAACGTGTGGTGCAGCCGGAATACAACAAGGCCGGCGACGAAGTCTGGTTCTCGGTATGGAACGGCAAGGACCAGAAATCCGCGATCGTTGTAGTGGATGACAAAACCCGCAAGCTGAAAAAAGTCATCAACGACAAGCGGATCATTACGCCGACCGGCAAATTCAACGTGACCAATACAGTGAAGGATATCTACTGAGCATTTGAT
>JBMOPR010000589.1:0-11394 GCA_049323075.1 Pseudomonadota bacterium | reverse complement strand
AGTATACTGCCCCTCGCTGCGGATGACTCCCTACCGGCACCAGGCCGGACCGTCTGCAGGTGAGGAATGCGCATGTCGCGGTCTTCCATTGCCTTCACAATCTTCTGCTTAACATTTGTTTTTCCGAGTATTTCCATCCTGGCCGCCACAGGCGGCGCCGAGGCTCCAGAGCGCTGGGTGCAAGCCAATTTCAATGCACCACTGATGCTGGGCGACTACCGCCCCGTCGCCGGATCGCTGCCAGGCGCACCGCAATTCCTGTCTGGCAATCCACGAGTGGTGCCTGCCATGGCCAGCTTTACCCAGCCCTTGCTCCTCAACACCGAACTGGGAAACGGCCCCTGCTGCTACAGCGAGGAAGTGGGATTCCGTGTGCCAGGGCAGGCAGCGCAGTACCTGATCAGCTTTGACCTGGTGACGGTGCAGCTGGTGGGTTCAAACAACCGCTTTCGCCTGCTGCTGAACGATGCTGATGAGGCCAGCCTGACATTCAGCGGCGACGGACTGGTGCTGTGGAGTGGGGGTGGCGCAGTCACCCGTTTCGACGATGACCACCTGCTGCACGTGCAGCTGGCCCTGGACCTGAACCGTCAGACTCTGAGCTTGCGCATCAACGGCGAGCTGCTGCATGCGGCCACCACCTCCATACAGTCCCTCCGGGCGGTGCGCTTCAACATGTCCAGCGAAGACGGCATGACACCGGAGCAGATCGATCCGGAACCGTTCGTGGCGCTGGACAACCTGGTGATTGGCAACGGTGCCGATCGCTTCGTGAATCTGCAAACCCGGATCGGTGGCGCCTCCAGCAGCGGCGACGACCAGGTGGAGGTCGAGGTGCAGGTGCGCAATCTGAGCGACCATGCCGCACGCGAGGTGGCGCTCACCCACCTGCTGCCGGCGGACGTGGAACTGGTGTCTACCCACAGCGAGCAGATGGACTGTCACCCGGTGCGGCGTCATGTCATTTGTTCGATGGCGGAACTGCCGGGCATGGCACGGGCCAGCGTGATGCTGACCTTGCGGAGCCCGCACGGGAAGGCAGGCGCCGGGTTTGAAGTCACCAGCATCGCCGTCAGCACCGGCGAAGAGATCGACAACAGCGACAACCGCAGCAACGCACGCCTGGGTGGCAGCGCCGGTCTGCTGATGCTGATTGGCCTTCTGGTACTGGTACTGCTGCGACGCCAGCAGTGACGCGGAGCTGCCATATCGTCGCCGTACACTTGCCGTCGCCCGCAGAGACTTCTACGCTCTGTGGGCAAACCTCCTCCCCGACACGGACTGCCACCATGGTCTTTTCCGTCCCGCAATGGCAACAGATGGGAAACCTGCGCACACTCGCAGGCCACCGCATATTCACCCTGGACAGCCGGCCTGACGCCACAGACTGCCCCACCATTCTGCTGATACACGGCTACCCCACCTCCAGCTGGGACTGGGAGGCGATCTGGGCCTTGCTGCAGGATGACTTCCGCCTGATTGCGCTGGATCTGCTGGGTTTTGGTTTTTCCGACAAGCCTTACCCCAATCCCTACCTGATCAGCGAGCAGGCTGACATCGTGGAGGCACTGGTGGCAGAGCTGGGATTGCACCGGTTTCACGTCCTGGCCCACGACTACGGCGACACAGTGGCGCAGGAACTGCTTTTCCGCCAGAACACGCGGGCGCGGCCGCAGTGGCTGTCGGTGTGCTTTCTCAACGGCGGCCTGTTTCCGGAAACCCATCACGCGCGCCTGATCCAGAAAATGATGCTGACGCCCATGGCTCCACTGCTCACCGCCATGATGAAGGAAAAACAGCTGTACAAAACCCTGGAAAAAATCTTCGGCCCTAAAACACCGCCGCAGGATGCGCTGGTGAGTGGCTTCTGGGAGTTGATCAATCACAACAATGGCCGGCGCGTGCTGACCAAGCTGATCAGCTATATGCCGCAGCGGATTCTGCATCGCGAGCGCTGGGTGGGGGCCATGCAGAAAAGTTGCGCACCGATCGGCCTGATCAACGGGTCGGTGGACCCGATCTCCGGCGCGCACATGGTGGCGCGTTTTATCGAAGTGGTGGGGGAACCGGAGTACCGGCTGTCGCTGCCCACCATCGGCCACTATCCGCAGGTGGAAGCGCCGCAGCAGGTCGCGCAGGGTTACCGCACCTTTCTAGAACGGATTGCGGCCCAGCAGGAAAACCAGCCCGTGCAGACACCCGCATGAAAGAATTCCGGCGACAATGTCGTCGATCATGATGCCCAGGCCGCCGTGCACCTGCTCGTCCAGATGACGGATGGGCCAGGGTTTCCAGATATCGAACAGACGGAACAGCGCAAATCCTGCCAGCACCCAGTACCAGGTAACGGGCACCGCCAGCATGGTGATCCAGAAACCGACGAATTCGTCCCACACGATGGCGCTGTGATCGTGCACCTTCCAGTCGCGCGCGGTGCGGTCACACAGATAAATCCCCAGCAACGTTGCCGCCAGCACCAGCCCTGCGTACAGCGGCACTGTCAGCCATGACAGCGGAATGTACAGCAGCACCGCGGCCAGCGTGCCGAACGTGCCCGGCGCTTTGGGCGCGGCGCCGCTGCCCAGCCCGATGGCCAGAAAGTGCACGGGATTTTTGAACGCGGAGGCAGGAACGGATTTCAAGCGGAATTCGCCCGTCAGAAGTGGGAGTAACCGGCCGGCGTCAGCATGACGCCGCCGTTGGCCAGATCAAAAATGCCCGGCTGCGCGGTGACGGTGCCGAAGCGGGTGACGCTCACGCCGGCCTGCTGCGCCAGCGCCATGACCTGGGCACGCTTGTCCGGGTGGGCGGTAAAACACAATTCATAGTCATCGCCGGCAGATAACGCGAAGCGGCGCACACCCTGCGGCGAACCGTCCACCAGATTCAGCGGGGCAATCAGCGCGGGATCGAGCAGCGCTGGCGAAATAGGAACAGCGTTCACGTCCAGGTCGGCACCGGTCCCACTGGCGGTCAGGATGTGCCCCAGGTCCGCCAGCAGACCATCCGACACATCGATGCACGACGAGGCCACGGCACCCAGCGCTGCACCGAGAGCATTGCGTGGCAGGGGACGGTTCAGCCGCAACTGCGCGGCGTTCAGGGCCGGCTTGTCCGCTGCAATATTCTGCGTCGCCAGCCGCAAACCAACGCCAGCATCACCCACGCAGCCGGACACGAAAATATCGTCCCCCGGCTTCGCACCATCTCGCCGCAGCGCGCAACCGCTGTCCACCAGCCCCATGGCCTGAATCGTGATGGCCAATGGGCCCCGCGTGGTGTCACCGCCGATCAATGTCACCGGAATTTCGTGCATCAGCGTTTCCAGTCCGGCGCAGAATCCCTGCAGCCAGGGATCGGAAAACTGCGGCAATGTCAGGCAAAGCGTAAACCAGGCCGGCCGCGCGCCCATGGCAGCGAGATCACTGAGATTCACCGCCAGCGCCTTGTAACCGATATCGAACGGCAAGGCATCCGCAGGAAAATGCACGCCGGATACCAGCGTGTCGGCCGTTACCACCAGCTGTTTGCCGAGAGGCACCGTCACCAGCGCGGCATCATCGCCAATCCCCAGATCGCAACGCGCACCGGACGTGCGCTCGCTGAGCGTCTTGAAATAGGTCGCGATCAGGGAAAACTCATTCATAAAACGAACGGGCATTCATGGCGAGCGGGCTTGCATGGCGTGGCGGCCCTTATTCCGGCTTGTCACGGTTGGCTTTCATTTCCAGCACGCGCAGACGCTGCGCCACCTTATCCAGAATGCCGTTCACGTATTTATGGCTTTCGGTGGCGCCGAAATATTTCGCCAGCTCGATACCTTCATTGATCGCGACCTTGAATGGCACATCCGGACGCCTGCTCAGCTCGTAGGTGCCGATGCGCAGGATCGCCAGTTCCACCCGGTCCAGATCCTTGATTTCGCGATCCAGCAGCGGGCGGAAAGTCTCGTCCAGTTCATTCACGCACTTGGGAATTTCATGCAGCAGCTCGTGGAAATAGGCCACGTCGGTTTTGCACATGTCGTTGTCGGTGCGGAACTGGGTTTCGATTTCACCGATGTTCGCGCCGGTCATCTGCCATTGATACAGTGCCTGCACGGTGAAACGGCGCGCTTTGCGTCGCGCCGCCGGTGACGGTTTTTGCGAAGAATTGCTCATTAACGTGTGTGCCTCGGAATTACAGATTGCGCAGCAGGCTGACCATTTCCAGCGCGCCCAGAGCCGCGTCGGCGCCCTTGTTGCCGGCTTTGGTGCCAGAACGTTCGATGGCCTGCTCGATGCTGTCGGTGGTGAGTACACCGAAGGAAATGGGGATGCCAGTATCCAGCATCACGCTGGCCACGCCTTTGGTGCACTCGCCGGCGACATAATCAAAATGCGGGGTGCCACCACGGATCACGGCGCCCAGCGCAATGATGGCGTCGGGCTTGCGGGATTCGGCCACTTTCTTCACCGCCAGCGGCAGTTCAAACGCGCCCGGCACACGGATCACTTCGATATCTTTCTCCGCCACGCCGTGACGTATCAGCGTATCGATGGCGCCGCTCAGCAGGCTTTCCACCACGAAGCTGTTGAAGCGCGCCACCACGATGGAAAAACGCGCTGCGGTGGTACGGAAATCGCCTTCGATAATTTTCACGTTACTCATGTCGTTACCTGTTCAATCAGATGAAAAAATTCGGTTGAAAAAACTCAATCGCCAAAATGGCCGTCGACGTATTCAATGATCTCCAGATCGAAACCGGACAGTGCATTGAACCGCATCGGCGAACTCAGCAGGCGCATCTTGCTGATGCCCAGTGCGCGCAAAATCTGCGAGCCGGTGCCGATGGTGCGGTACACGCTGGTGCCATCGCGGGCCAGCTGCCGCTTGGACGGGCGGCCGCCATAAAAACTGTCCACCAGTTCATCCATGTTGTGACTGTCGAACGATTCCGCCAGCAGCAGGATCACGCCGGGCTCATCATGTTCGGACAGATATTGCAGCGAACGCGACAGGCTCCAGCCGCTGGAATCCGCTTTCACCGCGTGCAGCAGATCGCGCAGCGGATCGGCCACATGCACGCGCACAAACGGTGGCTTGCCACTGGCCATTTCGCCCTTCACCAGGGCAACATGGGTGCGGTTTTCAATCAGGTCGCGGAACAGGTGCAGCTGGAAATCGCCGTAGTGCGTGGGGAATTTTTCACTGCGCACCAGCTCGATGGTTTTTTCGTTCACCGTGCGGTAGTGGATCAGGTCGGCGATGGTGCCGATTTTCAGGCCGTGCGCCTCGGCAAATTTTTCAAGGTCCGGCCGGCGCGCCATGGTGCCATCCTCGTTGATGATTTCCACAATCACCGATGACGGCTCCAGCCCGGCCATGCGCGCCAGATCGCAGCCAGCTTCGGTGTGGCCGGCACGCCGCAGCACGCCGCCGGGCTGCGCCATGATCGGGAAGATGTGACCCGGCTGCACGATGTCGGACGGCTTGGCGTCGCGCGCCACCGCCGCATGCACGGTGCGGGCGCGGTCAGCGGCGGAAATGCCGGTGGTGACGCCCTCGGCCGCTTCGATCGACAGCGTGAAATTGGTGCCGAACTGCGAACCGTTGGCGCCGCTCACCATCAGTGGCAGGTTCAGTTGCTGGCAGCGTTCGCGGGTCATGGTGAGACACACCAGACCGCGCGCATTGCGGATCATGAAATTGATGTCTTCCGGCCGCACCATGCTGGCCGCCATCACCAGATCGCCTTCATTTTCGCGATCCTCGTCATCCATCAGGATGACCATCTTGCCGTGGCGAATGTCTTCAACAATTTCTTCGATGGTATTCAATTGCATGTTCGTTGCTACCTGTTTCGAAATTTGCGCCGAACGAGGTTGGGCGCGTCTGGTGTTCCGGTTCGGGACGCTCTGCGACAGGGATGTCGCGGAGCAGCCCCCAGGGACGGGTTCACGGCGTGTCCCGAACCGGAACACCAGATGTGAACAACCGTCACTACGGAGCACAGTGAAATACCTATTTCAAAAACCCGTTCTCTGCCAGAAATCCCAGCGTAATCCCACCTTCCTGCTTCGGATCAGCCGCCTTCTCACCCAATAATAGCCGTTCCAGATAGCGGGCAATCACGTCCACCTCCAGATTCACCTGCACCCCCGGCTGCCACTGGCCCACCGTGGTCTCCAGCGCAGTATGGGGCACGATGTTCAGATCAAAAATGGCGCCATTGACGGCATTCACCGTCAGACTGATCCCGTCCACACAGATGGAACCCTTGTGGGCAATGTATTTCGCCAGCGCGTCCGGCGCCTTCACCTTGAAATGGATCGAGCGCGCATCCTCGTGGCGGGACACGATTTCCCCCAGCCCGTCCACATGGCCGGACACCAGATGCCCACCCAGCCGGGTCTGCGGCGTCAGTGCCTTTTCCAGATTCACCGGCGAACCGGTTTTCAGCTGTTTGAAGCTGGTGTGATTCAGCGTTTCCACTGACACGTCGGCCCAGAAGCCGTCGCCGGGCAGCTCAACCACGGTGAGGCAGACGCCATTCACCGCGATGCTGTCGCCCAGTTTGACGTCGGCCAGGCCCAGCTTGCCGGTCTGGATGCGCAGGCGCATGTCGCCGCCCTTGGGTTCCATGCGGGCGATCTTGCCCACTGCTTCGATGATGCCGGTAAACATGATTCAGCGACTCCAGCGATACGTCATGCGGATGTCCTGGCCGATCTGGCGCAGGTCAGTGAGTTGCAGGTCGTGAGCCTGGCTCATGGTGTTGATGCCGGCCAGCGCCAGCACCGGGCGCGCACTGCTGCCCATCAGTTTGGGGGCTAGGTAGCAGATCCACTCGTCCACCAGCTGTTCGTTGACGAAGCTGCCGGCCAGCTGGCCACCGGTCTCCACAAGCACTTCATTCACTTCGCGCCGGGCCAGTTCCTGCAACAGCGACTGCAGATCCACCCGCCCAGCCCGCGCGGGAAGCAACAGGATTTCCGCACCGGCCTGCTCCAGCAGTCGGGCTTTGGCTTCGTCGCGGTCGATGCAGGCGATCAGGGTCTTGCCGGGCTGACGCAGAATCGCGGCGTCCGGCGGTGTGCGCAAACGGGAATCCAGGATCACCCGCAGCGGCTGCAAAGGCGTGAAGTCCGCCGGCCAGGACCAGCCCGACAGCGGCTCATCACCAGCGACCGGAGCGGGCCACAATTCGGGCCGTACCGTCAGCGCCGGGTTGTCCTGCAGCACCGTGTCCACGCCGGTGACAATGGCTTCCACCCGCGCCCGCAAGCGCTGGACGTCGGCACGGGAGTTGCCGCAGCTGATCCACTGGCTTTCGCCGCTGGCCATGGCAACGCGGCCGTCCACGCTCATGGCGGATTTCAGGAACACCCAGGGCAGGCCGGTCTGCATGCGCTTGTAGAAGCCGGGATTGACGGCACGGGCCTGGGCTTCCAGCAAACCGCAGGCGGTTTCAATACCGGCGGCCTGCAACCGCTGGTGGCCGCTGCCGGATACTTTGGGATTGGGATCTTCCATGGCGCTGATGACCCGGGCCACGCCTGCCTGGATCAGGGCGTCGGCACAGGGCGGGGTCTTGCCATGATGGCTGCAGGGTTCAAGGGAAACGTAAACGGTGGCGCCCTGTGCGGCAGGCCCGGCGGCCCGCAGGGCGTTGACTTCGGCATGGCCCTGGCCGGCGATCGCATGCCAGCCCTGTCCCACCACCACGCCGTCCTTCACGATCACGCAGCCCACCCGCGGATTGGGATGAGTGGTATACAGGCCCCGCCCGGCCAGACGAATCGCGTCGGCCATGTGCTGGTGATCCTGGGCGTTAAAGAGCGGTGGGGACATGAATGGAGCCAATGCCAGTAAAAAAGGAGGGGCAGTATATCACAGGGGCGGGGCTATCAGATCCGCCAGATCCGCTCAGATCCGCCCGCCCACGATGGGCGCAAACGGCCGGGTCCAGGCAAAGCCGGCCCGGGGCGGGGGCGCATCGCCCCACAGCACATCCCGGCAGCGCTGCTGATAGCGGGGCAGGATCAGGTCTTCCACATAGAAACGTCCCGCTTCCGGCGACGCCAGGGCGGGAATGCCGGTATAGCCGGGAAAGGGTTTGAGCAGCATCCAGGCCATGGAATAGGCCGTATTTTCCAGCTCGCGGGATTTCAGCACGCGGGCCAGCCCCATCAATGCGGCACTGGCGGGCAACGGCGGACAGGGCGGCACACTGCGATAATCCGGTGCCACGGTTTCCGGTGCCACATACAAGGCCACCGAGGTTTCAAAAAAACCGGCGTGATGATCGCTGGGCAGAATCGCCAGCACCCGCTCGAAATCCGCCTGCGACGGCAGCAGATCCCGCAGCGGCGCATACAACGCAGGGTCGAAATTCACGATCAGGTCGATGGTGGCACTGAACAGGTTCACCGCCCGCACGCCCTTGCGACGCAACCGTTCCACCGCCCAGTCCAGCGCATGCTGGTGAAACGGCGAGCCGTGAAACGTATGGAAAATGACGCGCTGCACGCCGATGTCCACCAGCGCATCCACCCTCTGGCGCAGGCTCGACTTCAGCTGGGAATAGGTGGTGCTGACACTGCCCGGCCCCGGACAGGGATCGCAACCCATGTCGATATGGCCGCCGGACACAAAGGGAAATTCATCCGGCTTCTGCAGCAGACGCTCATGCAGTTTCAGCGCAATCCGCTCGCTGAGAATGCGGTCGTTGCCCAGGGACAGATGGGGGCCGTGATACTCCACCGGATTGACGAACAGATGCACCGGCGCGCCGGAGCGGGCCAGCGCCGCCAGCTGGTTGTGGGGCCTGAAAATCAGCTGGTCGTCTGGCTTCATTTGGCGTTCTTCCCTTCATTCTTGCCATCGCCGGTTTTCTGCAGGCGGGCGATTTCATCGGAAAATTCGCTCAGATCCTGGAAATCCCGGTACACGGACGCAAACCGCACATAGGCCACCTGATCCAGTTCGCGCAGGGCATCCATCACTTCCTCCCCCAGCACCCGCGACGACAGCTCCCGCTCGCCGGTAGCCCGCAGCTTGTGGCAGATCTTGCTGATGGCGGCTTCGATCTGCTCCACGCTCACCGGGCGCTTTTCCAGGGCTTTCAGGATGCCGCCGCGCAACTTGTGCTCGTCGAACGGCTCGCGGGTGCCGTCGGATTTCACCACTTTCGGCATCAGCAGTTCAGCGGATTCATAGGTGGTGAAACGTTCGCCGCACGCCGTGCATTCGCGCCGCCGCCGCACCTGATTGCCCTCGGCCACCAGCCGGGAGTCGATAACCTTGGTGTCGTCAGCGTTGCAGAACGGGCAGTGCATGCGGAGCTCCAGCTAAGAAAACGAATGGTGAGAGTGAACGAAATGGCTGGCGGAATCATACCTGAACAGGCCTGGAATTCAGCAGGTTTCGCGCAGTGCCCGCAAATTGGCCGCGCACATTGCCGATGGCTAGCCGGCATTCAGCGGTACAGCGGTCGAATCCACCACCTTGCGCATGACGAAACTGGAATGCACACCGGACACCCCTTCAATGCGGGTCAGCTTGCCCAGCAGAAATTCCTGGTAGCGCTCCATGTCCGGCACCACCACGCGCAGGATGTAGTCGGCACTCTGGCCGGTGATCAGGTAACAGGACTGCACTTCGGGGAAACTTTTCACCTGGCGCTCGAAATTCTCGAACCGCTCCGGCGTGTGCTTGTCCATCGAGATCTGGATCAGCGCGGTGAGTTTCAGGCCCAGTTTTTCCGGCCGCAGCAAGGCCACATAGCGGTCGATGATGCCGTCCTCCTCCAGTTGGCGCACCCGGCGCAGGCAGGGGGACGGCGACAGGCCGATGCGGTCCGCCAGATCCTGGTTGCTGACACGGCCATCCTGCTGCAGTTCTTCCAGAATGCGTTGGTCGTAACGGTCCACGGGTTGCCTCCTGCCGGTGGGTCGGCCCCACAATTCGTGCTTATATGCCGGATTATTTCTCAAATTCCGACTTAAGAGCAATATAATTGCGCATAAAGCCAAAATCATCGCCACATTCGCAATCCAATTTCCCAGCCGGCGGCATAGAATTCCATTCCATCAAGGCACGGTCTGCGCCGCTGCGGATAACCCGCCCCACCCGGGCGCCCCACTCCGCCACGGCAACCCGCCCACAAGGCAGGTCAGGCAACGGCAACCCACCCGGCCCGGACCCACCTTTTCCCAACTGTCACCACCCAATGGACACCTTCAGCTGGAGCACAACATGGCGTTCGACTTCCGCAAATACCGCCCCTACCTGCCCGTGCAGTTGCGGGACCGCACCTGGCCCGACCAGACCATCGACACCGCGCCCGCCTGGTGCAGCGTTGACCTGCGTGACGGCAACCAGGCGCTGATCGACCCGATGAACGTGGAAGAAAAGAAGCGCCTGTTCGCCCTGCTGGTGAAAGTGGGTTTCAAGGAAATCGAAGTGGGTTTCCCCGCCGCATCGCAGCCGGATTTTGATTTCGTACGCGCGCTGATCGAGGAAAACCGCATTCCCGATGACGTCACCATCCAGGTGCTGACCCAGTCCCGCGACGAACTGATCGAGCGCAGTTTCGAATCCCTGCGCGGCGCCAAAAAGGCGATCGTGCATCTGTACAACTCCACCTCGCCCACCCAGCGTGAGCAGGTGTTCGGCCTGGACAAGACCGGCATCACCGCCATCGCGGTACATGGCGCGCAGAAAGTAAAAAGCGAGGCGCGGAAATATCCGCAAACGCAGTGGTCGTTCCAGTATTCGCCGGAAAGTTACAGCGGCACCGAAGTGGACTACGCGGTGGAAGTCTGCAACGCCGTGCTCGACGTGTGGCAGCCGACCGCGCAGAACAAGGTGATCCTGAATCTGCCCGCCACCGTGGAGATGACCACGCCCAATGTGTACGCCGACCAGATCGAATACTTCTGCCGCCACGTGAATTTTCGCGAAAATGTGATCATCAGCCTGCACACCCACAATGATCGCGGTTGTGCGGTGGCGGCAGCGGAACTGGGCGTGATGGCGGGCGCCGACCGCATCGAAGGCACCTTGCTCGGCAACGGCGAGCGCACCGGCAACATGGACATCGTCACCATGGCGCTGAATCTGTACAGCCGCGGCGTCGATCCGCAGCTGGACCTGGCGAACATGGACGAGATCATCAGCGTGGTGCAGGACGTCACCAAACTGCCGGTGCATCCGCGTCACCCGTACGCGGGCGAGCTGGTGTACACCGCATTTTCCGGCAGCCATCAGGATGCGATCCGCAAATGCCTGAGTCGTCGCAAGGAAGGCGATGTGTGGGACGTGGCCTACTTGCCCATCGACCCAGCCGACCTGGGCCGTTCCTACGAGGCCGTGGTGCGCATCAACAGCCAGTCCGGCAAGGGTGGCGTC
>JBMOPR010000588.1:0-11449 GCA_049323075.1 Pseudomonadota bacterium | reverse complement strand
TTGTCGATCAGCGGCTGGTCGAAAGCGTGACGTTCTTTCGTGTAGGCAATGGTGGCCTTGATCACGCCATCCAGACCGCCGATGGCGTTGGCTGCGCCCCACATGCGCTCTTCCTGGAACTGCATCATCTGGATCATGAAGCCCTGACCTTCCACGCCGATCAGATTGCGGCGCGGCACCCGCACGTTGTCGAAAAATACCTGCGCGGTGTCAGACGAGCGCATGCCGAGTTTGTTCAGCGGTTGCGACAGCGAAATGCCGGCGGCGTCGCGCGGTACCACGATCAGGGACTTGTTTTTGTGCTTGGCTTCATCGCTGGTGTTGGCGAGCAGGCAGAACCAGTCTGCCTGGGTGGAGTTGGTGATCCACATCTTGGTGCCGTTGATGACGTAGTCGTCGCCCTGTTTGCTGGCGCGGGTTTTGATGTTGGCCACGTCGGAGCCGGCACCGGGTTCGCTCACGGCGATGGACGCTACCATTTCACCCTTGATAGCGGGGGCAAGGTATTGCTTGCAGAGTTCTTCGGAACCGAAGCGTGCCAGTGCCGGTGTGGCCATGTCGGTCTGCACGCCGATGGCCAGTGGCACGCCGCCGCAATGGGCGCGGCCGAATTCTTCCGCCGCCACCAGGTTGTAGGAATAATCCAGCCCCATGCCACCGTGCGCTTCCGGCTTGCTGATGCCGAGCAGACCAAGATCGCCGAGTTTTTTGAACAGTGCGTGGGCAGGGAAGGGTGGTTTGGTTTCCCACTCCTCAACGAAGGGGTTGATTTCCTTGTCGACAAAATTGCGCACGGTGCGACGGATTTCTTCGTGTTCCTGGGTGAATTTCATGGGTGATTCCTCTGTAATATTCGTTTTCGCCAGCGAGCGAGGTAAAGCAAAGGGTTCTTGTCAAAAGTCTTTCGTCAGAAAATCCGGATCAAAGCCGTGCCACACCGAACGCATTGCCTTGCAGCGGGCGCCGTTCCGCCTCGCGGCAGATATCCAGCAGATACGCCAGTACCTTGCGGGTATCACGCGGATCGATCAGGCCGTCGTCCCACAGATGCGCAGTGCCATACAATGCGGTGGACTGCTTTTCCAGATTGATCGCCATGCTCTGTTCCAGCAGGTCCAGCACTTTTTCGTCCGGCTCCATGCCCATGGCGCGCTGCTTCTGCTCTGCCACGATGCGCAGAACCTTGCCTGCCTGCGCGCCGCCCATCACGGCGGTCTTGTTGTTGGGCCAGGCGAAAATGAAATGGGGATCAAGGCCGCGACCGCACATGGCATAGTTGCCCGCGCCATAGGAACCGCCCACCACCACGGAAAATTTTGGCACCCGCGCATTGGCCACGGCCTGGATCATCTTCGATCCGTGCTTGATGATGCCGTTGCGTTCCGATTCGGTGCCCACCATGAAGCCGGTGGTGTTGTGCAGGAACAGCAGCGGACGGCGGGTCTGGTCGCACAGCTGGATGAACTGTGCTGCTTTGGTCGCGCCCGCCGGTGTAATCGGGCCGTTGTTGCCGATCACGCCGATGACATGGCCTTCAATTTCGCACCAGCCGCAAATCGTCTGCTGGTCGTATTCATACTTGAAATCGAGGAAGTCGGAACCGTCGGCGATGCGGGCGACGATCTCGCGACAATCGTAGGGACGCTTGGGGTCGTTCGGCACCACGCCCAGCAGTTCGTCGCTGCTGTACAGAGGTTCGCGGAAGGCTTTCTTCGTCAGTGTTGGCAGTGCATCGTTCCAGGGAATCATGCGCAGGATCTCCCGCGCCAGGCGAATGCCGTCGGCATCATTTTCTGCCAGATATTCCGCCGTGCCGGAGACTTGCGCATGCATTTCCGCGCCGCCCAGATCTTCGTCGTGGGCGATTTCTCCTGTGGCCGCTTTCAATAGTGGCGGACCTGCCAGAAACATCTTGGTGCGCTTGCGGACGGCGATGATGTAGTCCGACAAACCAGGCTGATACGCGCCACCTGCCGTAGCATTGCCATGCACCACCGTGATCTGGGGAATACCCGCCGCCGACAGTCGCGCCTGATTGGCAAAGGTCCGCGCGCCTTCCACAAATATTTCACCCGCATAATTCAGGTTGGCGCCACCGCTTTCCGACAGTGTGATGGTCGGCAGTTTGTTCTGCGCCACGATTTCCTGCAGGCGCAGTGATTTGTGCAATCCCGCCGGCGAAATGGTGCCACCCTTCACCGCACTGTTGTTGGCCACCACCATGCACCGGATACCTTCCACATAACCGATGCCGGCAATGATGCCACCGCCGGCACTGCTGCCATCACGGTCATCGTGCATCAGATGGCCCGCCAGCGACATCAATTCCAGAAACGGCGAACCGGGGTCCAATAGACGGTTGATCCGCTCCCGTGGCAACAGTTGTCCGCGCTTGTCGAATTTCGGTTTGGCTTTCGCTTCTGTCGCCATCACGGATTCCTCGATGGCGCGAAATTCCTGCACCAGCTTCAGCATCTGATCTGCGTTGGCTTTGAATTCGTCCCCGGCGGGGTTCAGCAGGCTTTCATACACCGGCATGATTATTTACCCTCGTCATCCAGAAAAAGAGCGGGAACGATTTCCCGGTGGAATCCGTCGTAAGGTTTGGAATTCTTGTGCGCCTGCAGCGGATAGATTGCCACGTTGCCCTGAGAGGCTGCGCCGTCGATACGCACCGTCGTGCCGCTGATAAAGGCCGCGCCTTCGCTTAGAAGAAAACAGATGCTGCTGCTGACTTCCGCTTCATTGCCCATGCGCCCCAGCGGCACCGCAGCTTTCAGCGTTTTGATCACGGCCTTGAAGCTGTCGGGATAAGTGTCCATGCCGCTGGACGTAATCCAGCCCGGCGCCACAGCATTCACCCGCACACCGGCATGGCCCCATTCATAGGCAGCCGTCTGCGTGAAATTCACCATGCCCGCACGTGCAGCGCCCGAGTGCCCCATGCCCGGCATGCCGTTCCACATGTCGGCAACAATATTGACGATGGAGCCGCCGTGGCTGCTCATGCTCTGGTTGAATACTTCCCGCGCCATCAAAAAACCGCCGGTGAGATTGGTGTTGATCACCGCGTCCCAACCTTTTTTGGAAATCGCCATCAGGGGAGACGGAAACTGGCCGCCGGCATTGTTTACCAGGCCGTGAATGATTTTATTTTCCGCTACGATTTTGCTGACGGTGCCGCGCACGGACTCCTCGTCGCGAATATCACAGGCGAAGCCGGAACAGCGGCCTCCATCCTCGCGGATTTCTGCCATCACCTTGTCCAGCTTTTCCTGCTTGCGGCCGATCAGTACGACGTTTGCACCCAGTGACGCCAGTTCGTGCGCGGTGCAACGGCCGATTCCGCTGCCACCACCGGTGACGATGATGGTCTTGTCCTTGAAGAGTTCAGGATGAAAAACAGAACGGTATCCCATGATCACTTGACCTGTAGTTCTTGCGCGATGGTGGAAGAAACCGGAATCGGAAATTCCAGCAGCTGCTGGGCGAAGGCCTTGCCTTGCGGATCGCTGCGCAGACTGGCGATACCGCCGCCGCCCAGGCTGTTTTCCAGCAGAAAATTCAGTGCATGCAGCCCCGGCAGTTCCCAGGCCGACACTTTTCCGGTCTGCGGGTCCAGCACGTGTTGCATGTATCTCGCCACGGCGGCGGGCGTCAGTGCCGCCTTGATGAAGGGCAGGTAGTCCGGCTTGCGCGCAATGACGCCGATATTGGCATGATTGCCCTTGTCGCCGCTGCGGGCCCAGGCCAGTTTCACCAGCGGTACGCTGGCAGCGGTTTGCAGCCCGGGCTCCTGTGTGATGGGCGTGTCATTGACGCCGTCATAACCGTTGGCGTTATTCACAGCGACGTCTGTTACCTGGCCCTGAATATCCATCACAGGTTGCACGCTGTTTTTCGGAACCAGACAGGAAAACAACCGGATCATCGGCGACACCTTTGGCCGGCCGCCGACAATGCCGGTGATGCCCGGTGCCATGCCGGTGGCCGCTTGTGCGATTTCCTTTGAAAACAGTACCAGCGCTTTTTTGTCACTGTGGCTGGCTGCGATCTTCACCACGACTTCGCGCGAATTCAGCGCCCGGGAATGCGCGCCGTAGGTAGCTTCGCTGCCCAGAATATCCACATCCGTGCGGCTGAAATCCGCCATGCCCTTTTCTGCAAACAGGCGGCTGACTTTTTTCAGAATCGCGGCACTGACGCGCTCCGCCTTGCGCCGGGCGTCAATGCCCGCGAGGATGAAAGAAGCCGTAATGCGAAAGCCGTCGGGATAGGTGGCAGAGACTTTATATTGGTCTGTCGGCGGCAAGCCTTTGGCCCCACTCACGGCCACACGGTTTTCGCCGGTTTGCCGCAGGTTCACCTGCGTGAAATCGCATACCACATCCGGCAGGATATAGGCCGCCGGATTGCCGATCTCATACACCAGCTGTTCACCCACCGTGGCGCAGCTGACCAGTCCGCCAGTATTGTCCGGCTTGGTTACTACAAAGCTGCCATCCGCCGCGCATTCGATCACGGGAAAACCCATGTTGTCGTACCTGGGCACACTTTCCCAGTCAGTGAAATTGCCGCCGGTGCACTGCGCACCGCACTCGATGATATGGCCGGCCAGACTGCCCTGGGCCAGCTTGTCGAAATCGTTCCACTGCCAGCCGAATTCGTGCACCAGCGGCGCCAGCACCAGTGCGCTGTCCACCACGCGGCCGGTGATCACGATGTCCGCGCCAGCCTGCAGTGCGGCCACGATCGCCGGTGCACCCAGATACGCATTCATGCTCACCATGAAAGGTGGCAGCGGTGTGCCGCGATCCATTTCCTTTATGCCCTGATTGCGGTAGTCCGGCGCACGGGGCAGCAGATCGTCACCCAGTACCAGCGCGACTTTCAGTTGCAGGCCGGCGGCGTCAATCAGCTTCTGCAGCGCATCGCGGCAGCCCTTGGGATTCACGCCGCCAGCGTTGGCAATGATCTTCACGCCCTTGGCGGCAATCTCCGGCAGCAGTGGCTGCATGACACCGGTGACGAAATCCGTCGCATAACCGGCATCCGGCTGCTGCATGCGGGCACCGGCCATGATCGACATGGTGATTTCGGCGAGGTAATCAAAAACCAGATAATCCAGGTCGGCCTGGCGGATCAGTTGAAAGGCGGCGGATTCCGTGTCGCCCCAGAAGGCGGAGGCGCAGCCGATCCTGATGATGTTTCCGGTCATGAAAGCACTACTCCTGTTTGTGGGTCCTGACGCTCGGGGCGACGGGGCGGTTGCGAAAAACCGGCGGATACTGCAAAGTTGCCCTACACTACCAAGCAAGCGCTTGGTTTGTAAAGTACCCCTATGACCACTGGCTTTTTGGCGTCCTTTACTGTAAGAAAAGCCGCCCGGACCCAAGACCACCCACAGGCTGACCGACCCATGACTGAACAAGCATCCACGCTGGCCAATGGAATGGACGATTCACCCCGTGGCCGCCTGCTGGCCGCCGCCGCTCACCTGTTCCGCACCAAGGGATTCGAGCGCACCACTGTCCGCGATCTGGCTCAGGCCGTCGGTATCCAGTCTGGCAGCATCTTTCATCATTTCAAAAGCAAGGAGGAAATCCTGCGCTGCGTGATGGAAGAGGTGATTCACTTCAACACCGATCGCATGAAGGCGGCGTTGATGCAGGCGCACAGCCCGCGAGACAAGCTGCTGGCCCTGATCCGGTCGGAACTGGTGTCCATCAATGGTGAAACCGGTGAGGCCATGGCGGTACTGATTTACGAATGGCGCAGCCTGGCCGAGGAAAGTCAGCGTTTCATCCTCACCCTGCGTGAACATTACGAACAGCTATGGCTGACCGTGCTGAACGAAGCCAAGGCGGCGGGCCTGATTCCAGCTCACGTAGATACTTTCATCCTGCGCCGCTTTCTGACGGGTGCGCTCAGCTGGTCGAACTACTGGTACAAGCCCGACGGTCCTCTCACCATCGATCAACTGGCAGAACAGGCTCTGGCCCTTGCGCTGAAAATCTGAAAACGAGCGCTGTCCGATCAAGCCTGACCTACCGATAAAAATGGCCATTTTATGCGTCGATCAGGTCGTTGGATGGCCACAAAATACAAGCTCTTCCAGCGCGTGAATTTGGGTAACTTAAGCCCGTGATTTCATTCACAAAGCGGATACGAAAATTACAATTCTCTTGATTGAGTAGACGTTTATAAAGCTGCTAGTATCCTTGAACGTTAATTGTTCTATCGCAGTACAACGTCGCAATTTGCGTGTTTTCCTTGGCATTTCTGACGGTATTGGTGCGCATCCGCGTGCTCGTCAAAGCTGCATCTGGGGTGGAAAACAGCACATAGTAAAAACAAAAAAAATAAAAGGTGGAAAGTATGAGCGCATCGGAATCGTCAGTGATGGAATTTGGGGGCGTGCAGGAGCGGGGGCCCGACGCGCGGGACAGAATACTTCGCGCTGCTGAATCGTTGTTTGCCATTCGTGGCTTTGAAGGGGTTTCCACAACCCAGATCGCCAAGGTCGCCGGCATCACCCAACCGTTGATTCACTATCACTTCAAGAACAAGGAAGCGCTCTGGAAAGCCACGGTCGCGCGCCTGTTCAGTCGCATGTCTGAAGAATTTTCCGCAGAATTGCGAGGTCTCCCGCAAACCGACAGCCGCCGTTACATGGTGGAAATGATCCGCTCCTACGTCACCTTCGTTGCCCGGTATCCCCAGTTTGGCCAGTTCATCCTGCGCGAGGGCGTACAGCAATCTTCCCGTTTGGCCTGGATGGTGGATGAGTGGCTAAAGCCCCTGTTGAACCAGTTCCAAGACGTTTACAAAAAAGGGCTTTCGGAAGGTTGGGTGAAGGACATTCCATTCCCGCAGCTAATCATGCTGATCACCGCCTCTGCCAGCCATTTCTTCTCCCTGGCGCCGCTGGTGAATTCCCTTTATGGCATTGACGTGAACAGCCCTGACCAGGTGCTGGCGCACAGCGACGCGGTGGTGGAAGTGGCCGTCAACGCAATCCTGCGGGCACCAGTGGGAGCGGAGCCTGCGTTGTCTGCCTGAGCGCGCACGCTGATTGCAATTTCCAGTGACTGCTGTAAAAAGGGCGCCCTGCGGGGCGCTTTTTTGTGGGCGCCTGTCTTGGCTTGGCGGTGGGGGCGGGGGCGTGATTGGCAATGGTTTTCCTTTTGGCAGCACGGGCTATGTGATCCTGGAGGAGGGCGATCTGGACCCGGCCAGTTTCCAGTTGCAGGTGCGTCATTATCTGGTCGTGAAACCTTCCGGTGAAACTGTGTCAGGCATCTTTACTTTGCCGGAAGCCCGGGACTTCATTCTTCAGGCTGAATCAAAAATATTGAAAAATGAATGAGTTACATGATCGCCTAAATAATGCAGGATATAGGCGAAGTGGTTACTTACATGATGAAATTATTTCAGTTTTTAGCATTTAGCGTTTGACAGCCCTGCCAGAATTCGTAAAATGGCGCCCACTTCTCGGGTGGTTAGCTCAGCTGGGAGAGCATCGCCCTTACAAGGCGAGGGTCACAGGTTCGATCCCTGTACCACCCACCAAAATACGGAGCGGTAGTTCAGTTGGTTAGAATACCGGCCTGTCACGCCGGGGGTCGCGGGTTCGAGCCCCGTCCGCTCCGCCAACATTCAGCAAGTGGTTCTGCATTGCTTGCCTGGATAGTGATACTGAAAACCCCTGGATCGCAAGATCCAGGGGTTTTTTGTTTCTGCGTCGGCCAAAACGTCAGAGTTCTGGTTCCAGCTTCATCCCCGCTTGAAATGCATTGATCCCGCCTGTAGCAGATGCTCAGAGAAGCGGTGCCTGGCAGAATCCTTGGCGTCAACACGAGGAGGTAGAGCGGTTCGTGTTGACGCCAGCCTGCTTACTGGATGCTGACGGTGATGGTGGAGGACAGTTTGCTCTGCATGCCGCTGGCGTCTTTGGTGGCCAGGGCGAAGTAGTGGGTGCCAAGCGAAAGGTCGGTCACCACAATGCTCAGTTCCGCTGCAGTGAGGCTGCTGAGCCTGGTCATGCTGGAGGCGCTGCTGCTGGAATGGTACAGGTCATAACCCGCAATGCTGGTGGCCGCGAGCGCGGTGCCATCGGCACGGGTGGTCGGTCTGGCCCAGCTGATCTTGACCGAACCGGTCTTGGCTGCGGAGCTGATGCTCAGCGAAGCGGTGGTGGAGGTGGCGGATGAGCCCGGGTTCTTCACCACGCAGTAGTACTTGCCGGAATTGTTGACGGTCGCGCTGGCGAATTTCAGTGTGCTGGTTGTTGCACCACTGATGGCGGTACCGTTGTAGTACCACTGGTAGCTGAGGGGTGCCGTTCCGGTTGCCGTGACTGACAGGCTCGCGCTGGTGCCCGCACTCTGGATCTGGTTGACTGGTTGCTGGGTGATGCGCACGATCTTGTTCACGGTCAGCTTGAATGACGCGCAGCTCACGGTTGTGACGCCGTCGCTGACCTTGCAGGAGAAGGTGCCGGCATTGCCCGGTGTGGCGCTGCTGATAGTCAGCGTGCTGGCGGTTTTGTTGCTGAGCTGGGAACCATCCTTGTACCAGGCGTATGTCAGGGGCTTGGTGCTGTTGGTGGCCACGCTGAATGTGGTCGACTTGCCTTCATAGATGACGGTGTCCGCCGGTTGCCTGGTGATGCTCAGCGCGCCTGACTTGTTGACGCTCAGAGTGAATGACTTGCAGCGGATGGTGGTGACGCCGTCAGTCACCTTGCAATAGAAGGTACCGGCGTTGCTCGGGGTGGCTTTGCTGATGGTCAGGGTGCGGCTGTTCTTGTCGTTCAACTGAATGCCGTTCTTGAACCAGGCGTAGCGGATGGTGCGGGAACTGGTTGCCTTGACGGTAAAGGAAATCGAGCTGCCTTCTGTAATGGTTTTGCTGGACGGTTGCGACACTACGGTCAATGCGGCGGCGTGGGAATTGAAGCTGGTGAACAGGGCAACAAGCAGGGCCGCAATGAACAACAAACCCTTCGCACCGATGATCCCAATTGTATTGGCTTGAGCAAACATCCATTTCACCTTTATTGGCTGGGACTAATTCGTTTCGACGTGTGGATTCTAGGTGCAGGTAGTTGCTGTCAAGTGCGGCACGGTTCACAAACTGATAGGCCACACAAAGTCTTGTTGCCATTGTTGTGGACAAAGTCGCATTTTTTTCGTGAATTTCTGTCTGGCACCGACTTGATGCGCTGGCGGGATTTGGTGTAATAGCTTGTTTTTCGAGCAGTAAACGGGAGCTTCACCGGTCACAAAAGCTTAACCTGCCGTTCACCCGCTTTTAATTTTCCCGGTTTTTAATAGGCACTGTGGAATGGCATCCCGGCCGGTGTTTTTGGCATGATGCGTGAAAGGATTTCAAAGCCAATAGAAAACAGGAGAACGCTCATGGATCACTATCAGGATGAATTGCTGGAACGTCGTGAAAACGAGTTTGATGACGAAGGCGACGACGCCTACGAAATGTAGAACTTGCCAGCTTATTTTCGCTGCATTTCCAGCGATTTACGGTATTCCCCCGGTGTTGTGCCGGCCCAGCGCTTGAAGGCCCGCTGAAACGCGCCGGGGGTTGAAAATCCCAGCAGGTAGGCTATTTCACCGAACGATAGATCGGTGTTTTTCATATAGCTGAGCGCTACGTCCCTTCGCATTTCGTCCACCAGATTCTGGTAGGCCGTGTCCTCATCCTTCAGTTTGCGACGCAGGGTCCAGGGTGGTATGCACAACTGTTGTGCAACCTCTTCGATGGACGGTGTCTTGCCGTGCAGCATGGTGCCGAGCACTTTCAATACCTTGTTGCGGTAGCTGTCGGCCATGGCCACCTGGGTCAGCAGTTCGTCGCAGGTCCGCAGCAGGCTGGCATGCAGGGCCGGATTGTAGTGCAGCAGCGGGGTGGCGAGTGCGCCGGGCTTCAGCACCAGTCCATTGAGTTCCTGATGAAAGCGCACGCCGCAGGGGAAAGTGGCGTCGTAAGCCTGGTAGTAGGCTGGCGTGGAGAATTCGATCAGTGCGTGGGCCACCAGATCGGTGCGGCCGGTCATCCACTGGATAATCTGGTACCAGCCCCCCAGGACGGCGTCCACGACGAAATAGGTGTAATCGTTGTAGGGGGCGATGGAGTAGAACTCGAGCTGGGTCTGCTGTCCGTTGCGGGTCAGTTGTGATGATCCGCGATAGCAGCGGCCATGGAGCGGCTCGTAGCGGGTGATGATTTCAAGGGCATCGCCGAGAGTCGGGGCGGTCATGGCGGCCAGCCCGGCGTGGCCAAAGCGGGTGATGCCGGTCTGGCGGCCCAGGATCAGGCCAATGTCGGGTCGGCCGGTCTGGCGGATGGCGCCGTAGCCCAGTCGCATCAGGTAGGTGAGATCGATGCGGTTGTCGCCATCCTGCAGTTCGCGGGGGTTGAGTTCCGCATCGGCCAGCAGGCGGTCCACCGACGCGCCCAGGCTGTCGGCACATTCCAGCAGGTAGGAAATGTAACTGGCGGTGGTGTCTCCGATTTTCATTCAGATTCGACTGCAGGTGGTTGATCGGCAATGGTTCACATTATATAGGCAAGCACCGGAATTGGGATTGGCGAAAAGACTGGTTGTTTTTTGAGCTTGGCATCACAGTCCGCCTGTATGGCCGGTCACTTCCTCTCACGATACAACGCCTTAGTATCTCTCCATATCTGCGAAGGCTGGCTACACTGATAGTATCTTGCACTTTTTCCCGGTATCCGTGTGGCGCCACTGATGGCGCCGCCATTTCGGCAAAGGATATTCACCTGTAATGGCCATGCTCGATTCATCCGGCTCCAATGAGGCAGTATTGTTTTTCGAGGAAGGCCAGGTCTCCAAGGAGATGACCTGGTCTGAATTCGAAGCCATTCTCGATGGCGTTGTTGGCATCAATGATTTTGCCGGCGAAAAGCGCCTGGCCGCCTTCGTTACTGTGACCGGCCGGCTGAAAGTCACGGGCGTGGCCCTGTTCACTATAACGTTCGACAAGCAGGGTTTTGCCGACAAGTCATGGAATCTGCCCTTGCGGCATCTGGTGGATACCGGTGGAGCCGGCCCCGATCTGGGTGCCGGCCCCATCAAGCTGGCCTGCAAAAGCCAGTGTTCGGTGGCCTGGCATGCCGGCATGCTCTGGGACCCTGATCTGTCGCCGCGCACCAATACCTTCGTCCGCATTCGCGACGCCATTGCCGACAACAAGCTGCATCTTCCCGTGCACGCGGAAGTGGAGGTAGCGCCGGTGTCCGTGCCGCAACGGGCTCCCGGTAACTGGGGCATGGCCCCGCCGCCGCCCACGCTGAATTCGCCCTGGGACAGTGATTCCGGTCTGACGGAAGCCCAGCTGGCCGCGCTGGAATCGCAGCATCGCAACAAGATTGCCGCCCTGATCAAGCAGCAGCGGCTGCATATTCA
>JBMOPR010000587.1:0-11524 GCA_049323075.1 Pseudomonadota bacterium | reverse complement strand
CTACTATGTTGACGGGCGTTTTCAGCAATATGAAATGGACGCGGACGACAAATCCGGCGTCCCCGTTTTTGCTGGCAGCAGTGTGGAGACGGTGGAACGTATTCTGGGTGTTACCGCCGGCGTGCAGATGATGTTCTGAGCGATCAGAACGAGCCGAAGGTGCGCACGCGGGGTTTGGCCGGCGGTGTTTCTTCCTCGTTCTTTTCTGTTTTTTCCGGTGTCGCCGCCGTTGTGGAGCTGGCTGCCGTGGCTGGTTGAGTTGCGGTGGCTTGTTCCAGTGCTTCCGTTGTTTTCACCGGGGTTTCCATTGGCGCGACCGGTTGCTGGGCCTTGCCGGGTGCCAGCGCAGCAGGCGTCTGCGCAGTCTGCTCGTTCAGAGCGGGTGTCGCAGCCGTTCTGGTTTCTACTGCTCTCGTTTCGATAGTTCCTTCGATCGATTTTCCTTTTTCGACGACAGCCTCTCCCGCAGGGACAGCTGCAGTTACCGTCGCTGTCGGCCGGGCTTTTGGCTGTTGCCGCTGGGCGATCTGCTTTTGTTTTTGTTCGATGGCATTGTTGAGGGTAGCCACCGCAGTGGGACTGACGAACAGGGTCTCCGCCTGCTCCAGCCAGCGGCGCGCGGTGGTGAGCTGCTCCCGCGCGATCTGCTGCTGAATCCGGTCGGTATAGGCGCTGGCGATCTGCTGGCGGTAGCGCGTGGCCTCTTCTTCACCCAGCTGCATGGCCATGGCATCCCGGGTCAGCCCGGCAGTGTTGAGCAGTGTCTCCCTGGCCTGGGTGGGCTGCTGTTTTTGTGCCGTTGTCAGTTGGCGCTGAATATCCTGTTCAATACCGGCGAGCCGGATCAGGCGCTGCCGGTTGTCGGCCTCGGCCTTGCGGGCGGCGTCGTAGCGGGATTGCAGGTCCGCCGCTGCCTCGCGGGACAGGCTGGCGATCAGGCTCAGGTGAGCGGGCACTGTATCCAGTCGGTTGCTGTCCAGTTGGGCGCGGGTGTGGGCCACCTGCTTCTGCAGCACGCGTTCCAGGCTGGTAGTGGCTTCGGCGTGGCCGGGCGCCAGTTGCAGTATCTGGTTGAGGCGCGCCACCAGCTGTTGCTGGGCCATCAGGTCGCCGGGTTCGGCCTGCATCAGCTCCCGGGCGGCCTGCAACTGCTGGGTGATGACGCGGGTGATGCGATCCGTTTCGTCAGTTGTCGCAGAGCCGCTTTTCACCGCCGCCGGTTGCGGTGTGGGCGTATTGGCTTCGGCCTGGGCCGGCACCGGTGTGTTGTCAGGGGCGGGTGATTTGGGTGCCAGCGTCAGATAACCCGCCGACAGCCCCGTGATGGCCACCGCGCCCGCCAGCGTCCAGGCCTTGCGCGCATATTTCCTGGGCACGTCCGGCAGACTGATGGCCACTCCGCTGGGATGTTCCGGCCCAACACGGGCAGGCTCAGCTGCATGACCTGCCGCGCTATTCACACCCGCGTGCTGCGCCACCGGGGTAGCATCCGGATGCAGCCCCGCAGGCCCCGACATCAGCAGCGTGCTCTCTCCCGGCCCCCGTATGCCGCGGGCCAGTTCCTGCTCCGGCAGAGTCGCCGCCAGGCGCGCCAGTGCTTCCCGCACATCGTTGCCGCGACTGAAGCGGTCTTTGGGTTCCTTGGCCAGCAGCTGGTTGAGCACCGGCTGAAAGGCCGACACGGCCGGTGGCAGGGGCGGTGGGGGCGAATGCACGTGCGCAAACAGGTACATCTGGAACCCTTTCATCGCATCGTACTGGCGGAAATCGAACGGCCGCGTGCCGGTGAGGATTTCGTACAGCACGATCCCCAGGCTGTACAGATCGCTGCGGCCATCAATCACCTTGCCCGACGGCTGGGCCTGCTCGGGGCTCATGTAGGCGCCGGTGCCGAAGGGGATGCCCTGGCTGGTGATGGTGGTGTTGGATTCGCTTTCCTTGGCAATGCCGAAATCGAGGATGCAGAGGGAGCCGTCCTCGCGGAACAGGATGTTGTCCGGCTTGATGTCCCGGTGCACGTAGCCTTTCTCGCTGGCGAAATCCAGTCCGGCGGCGATCTGCTGGGTGATCTGGATGGCGTCGCGCACCGTGACGGTCTGGGTTTTCAGGCGCTGGGCCAGGGTGCCGCCCCTGATGTATTCCATGACGATGTAGCCGACGCCCTCGTGGGTGCCCCAGTCGAACACGGGTACCACGTTGGGGTGGGACAGCTCCGCCAGACGGCGGGCCTCGTCCAGGAAGCGGTCTTTCCAGCGGGCGTTGCTTTGCAGATGGTGGGCCAGGATCTTGATCGCGACCTCGCGGCCGGTGGATTCCTGGCGGCCAAGAAAGATGCTGGCCATGCCGCCTTCGCCCAGTTTTTTCAGCAGTTTGAATCGGGGGATGACCGGCAGCCCGGCATCGGCGGCCGGACGGCGCAAGAGTCTGCGTAGCCACGCCTGCAAGAACAGGTTACTTCGCTCTTTGGCAGACATCAGGCCAGCACCATTGCTATTATTCCGGGGATTACAGGCTTGCACGCGCAGTTGCACAGGGCAGCCATGGTACCACCAAATTCCGCTGGAATGCAGGGTGACCAACGGACACCGCCTGCCGTCCACAGCCCCTTCCATTACAGTGTGTTTCGCCGGTCCGACGGCTAAGGATTCCCTTCTCATGACGATCACCCGTGATCAGCAGCTGTTGTGTGACTGCATCTCCCAGGCGCTGGAACTGGCGGGCAAGGCCGGGGCCATTGCGGAAGTGGGGGTGTACCAGGACCAGGGCCTGCTGACCTCGGTGCGGCAGGGGCAGGTGGACAAGGTGGAGTTCACCCGCAACCACGGCTTTGCCGTCACTGTGTATCGGGGGCGCAGCAAGGGCCATGCATCGAGTTCGGATTTCAGTTCTACCGCCATTGAGCAGACGGTGCAGGCGGCCCTGGACATCGCCCGTTTCACAGCGGAAGACCCCTGCGGCGGGCTGGCGGATGCCGACCAGATGGCGCGCTCCATTCCGGACCTGGATCTGTACCATCCCTGGGATCTGCAGCCGCAACAGGCCATCGAGCTGGCGCGGCAGTGCGAGGCGGCGGGCCTGCAGGCGCATCCCGCCATTGCCAACAGTGATGGCGCCAGTGTGGCCAGCGGCGAATCCCTGCGGGGTTACGGCAACAGTCATGGTCTGGTGGTGGTGTACCCGCAATCGCGCCATGCCGTCAGCTGCGCGCTGATCGCCAAACAGGGCGACAGGATGGAGCGGGGCGGCTGGTCGTTCAGCCACCGGGATTCCCGCGTTCTGCCGGCGGTGGACATCATCGGCATTCGGGCAGCGGAACGCGCCAGCCGGCGCCTGGGCAGCCGCAGCGTGCCCACCTGCGACGTGCCGGTACTGTTCGCTGCGGAAATCGCTGGCGGGCTGCTGGGGCATTTCATCAGCGCCATTTCCGGCGGCAACCTCTACCGGCATGCCTCGTTTCTGGAAGGGGCGCTGGGGCAGCGCGTCTTCCCGTCCTGGATGACCATCAGCGAGCATCCGTTGCTGCCCTGCGAAATCGGTAGCGCGCCGGTGGATGGCGATGGCCTGCCCACGTCGGAAAAGGCCTTCGTCCGTGATGGCGAGCTGGCCAGTTATGTGCTGGGCACCTACTCCGCCCGCAAACTGGGGCTGCGCAGCACCGCCAATGCCGGCGGCGTGCGCAACCTGCGCTGTACCTCCACCCACAGCCTGGACGATCTGCTGCAACAAATGGGCACCGGTCTGCTGGTGACGGATGTCATGGGGCAGGGCATCAACATTCTCACTGGCGATTATTCCCGGGGTGCGGCGGGATTCTGGGTGGAAAATGGTGCACTCCAGTTTCCGGTATCCGAGATCACCATCGCGGGCAATCTGAAATCCATGTTCGGGAATCTGGTGGGTGTGGGTACGGATATCGATAACCGTGGCAACGTGCAGACCGGCTCGATCCTGCTGGCATCGATGAAGGTGGGCGGGAAATAACGACAGCGGTGGATGAAAAAAGCCCCGGGTTGTTACGCCCGGGGCCGATCAACATAAAACAGGATCGCTAAAAGTCGGAAACAAACTCAGAATTTCGCTACTACCTTCACGGTAGCATCTGCCGCCGCCGTATCGATGAAGCCGATGGTATCGGGATTGCGTGCCACCATGTCCTTCACTTCCGCATCCGTTTCCACCACCTTGGGTGGTACGCCCTTACCGGTGAAAATCAGGCGCGACCAGTAGGACTTCATTTGAGCCTCTTCTTTGTCGATCACCTTGGAGACGAATTCCACCCGGGTGGGCGAGCCTTCGGGACGATCCAGCGGAATTGCATTCTTGCCGCCGGGGAAGGTTTTGGTTTTGGCCAGGTAAAGGGAAGCAATATCATCCTTGGTAATGGCGTCGGCGTTGGCAGGATTGACGATTACTGCAACTTCGGCATGCGTAGCACTACAGAAAATGGTCAGCAGGGACGCGCACAGCACTTTTTTAACATTGGATTTCATGTCGGCTCCTCCCTTAGAACACCAGTTGCACGGCGACGGCCAGCGACTTCGGTTTGGTATCGTCAGTCTGGTTATCCATCTGGTTGTATTCCACCTTGAATGCAGCTGAAGGATGGAAATCGTAACGCAGGCCAACGCCAACGGTGTCAGCGTCCTTGGTGCCGACAAAGGTTTGCTCCAGGCCAGCCAGGATGCCGGCGCGACCGGCGTCGACGGGACCAATGCCGGTGATCGGTGCAGAACGTTCAAATTCTTCGATGGTGTCGGTCTGTGCGTTGAAGTCCCATTTTTCGAAAGTACCGAACACCGTGAATTTCTGGATGCGATATCCAAGAGATGCATACCAGGAATTGCGATCTTCCAGCGGAGTTTCATCGCTGCGGACCATGGTTTATTCAGCTACCGCAATGATGTTGTTCACATCGGCGCTTACACCAATACCCGCGAAGGAAGCCTTGTCCTCGTCGAATTGCACGTCGTCAGCCACGCTGTCCAGCGTTCCAACCTGATACCCGGGCACTACGAGCGCGAGTCCGGCATCATAGCCAATAATGCCATCGGCAAGAGTGGCAGTACCCTCATTTGGAATCGCCAGCCGCGACTCGAAATAGGCTACCCGCGCGGTGAGCCAGTCGTAGGTCAGGCTCCAGGCACCACCCATCTGGTTGCGGATGCTGACGTCCAGCAAGTCCCCGTTGCTTTCCACAGTCGAATCCGAGCGCCCTGCCATCAGGGTCAGGCGGGAATTCAATGGGCCGATGTCGGTAACATAATCGACGGTCACCCCGTCCTGGTTCTCGAAACCCAGGGTGTAAACGGAAGCGGGTGGCCGCAGCCAGTGGTAGGCGTATGCCACATCCAGGAAATCCGAATACATGAAGTAGGGTACGCGGGAACGACCAGCCTTGATGGTCCACTCGTCGTTAATGGCGTAGGCCACGTAGGCCCAGGTGACGTTGGCTTCGTAGTCTTGACTGCCGCGTCCTACAATTTGCGCAGTTACCGACAGGTCTTCTTTCAGATCGCCCCGAAACTGGATGCCGTATGCAGTTTCCGGCGCGAAGCTCACATCCTCATCATATCCGTACAGGCTGCCATCGTCAGTATCGCTGAGCATCTGCCCGGCGGCGAAGTTGGCGAAGCCATCGATTCGTAGGTCAGTGTTGGACGCGATGGCCGGCGAGACTGCGAGCGCCAATGCCGATACTGCAAACCCTGCCTTTATTGCTCTTGTTTTCATTCCATTGCTCCTTCAAGCGAATAAACGTTGCGAACACGTCACTATAAGTAGTAGTACAGCCTGTTGGATTTGCACCAAAAATAGGCCGATTTTTTACAAGTGTTTTGATGTCGGTCGGGGCAGGATGGTGAATCCGGGCGGTTGCCAATACCCGTTTTTATGCCATGCTTATCAATGAACACGCGATTGGAACCAGCAGTGGAATAACAAGAACGACATAATCTGGCAGTGCCATGAAGCAGGAGGCTGACATGTCTGCACATCCGCAAACCACCGAATCCCCGGGCACCGATCCGGCGTCCACCACCGTTTTTTATGCGGGTTCCGTGTCCGACCCCGTTGCCACTCTTCCTGCGCCCGAACGTCAGCTGGCGGAAATCCGCGATCTTCTGTTTGGCGAGCAGATGCGCGGAATTCAGAGTGGCGTCAATGCGTTACAACGCGAATTGCTGGACCGGATCGATGCACTGTCGAGCCGTTTCACCTTGCATCTGGAGCAGAGCCGGCGGGATTTCAGCAACCGCCTGGATGAGCTGGACCGGCGCATGGAAGAACTGAACCGGCAACAGGAAAACCGGCTGATCTCTGCCCAGGCCGAACTGGGAGCGCGCATTGCGAATCTGCGGCAGGATGGTGAGCGCAGCGACCAGACCTTGCAGCAACAACTGATGGACATGGCCGCCACTCTGCAGGAATCCATCAGCCACCGGTCGCAGGAGCTGCTGGAGCGCCTCAACCAGACCCAGGTGGAATTGCGCGACAGCAAGGCCGACCGCAAAATACTGGCCAATCTGCTGGATCGCATGGCGACTGAACTGAATCAGGACAGCTGAAGGCTGAAGGTGTCCCTGCATGGAAAGCGACACACAGGATCGCATCCGCCCGGCAACGCCTGCCGTCCAGGACAATACTGACCGCCAGAGCAGCGACGCGGTGTCACGTCTGCGCTCCCTGATACTGGGGGAAGATTACGAAACCGCGATCCGTCAGGCCCGTGACGCCGATGAAACCCGGCGCGTGGCCGCTGTCGTCGCAGAAGCCATTCGTCTGCGCAGCCAGCAGGACAAAAGCGTGCAGAACGCACTGGCGCCGGCCATCGACGATGTGCTCGATGCGTCCATCCGCCGCGATCCGGTCAAACTCGCCCGCGTCATTTCCCCGATCATTGGTCCGTCCATCCGTGCCGCTGTGCGTACCGCGCTGGCGGACATGGTGGAATCCCTCAATCGCATACTGGAACGCAGCATCAGCCCGCAATCCTGGTGGTGGCGGGTGCAGGCCTGGCGCGCCGGCATGCCTTTCGGCCAGTTCGTGTTGTTGCGTACCCTGCAGTTCCGGGTGGAACAGGTGCTGCTGATACATCGCGACAGCGGCATCCTGCTGCAGGCGGAGACGGCGCACGGTGTTGAAATCCATGACCCGCAGCTGGTCTCGGCGATGCTCACGGCGATCAAGGATTTTGTCAGCGATTCGTTTCGCTCCGGCAACGATGCGGCCGATCTCAAACGCGTGCGTTTTGGCGACCGGCTGCTGCTGATCGAAGTTGGCCCCCAGGCGGTGATGGCCGCGGTAGTGCTGGGTGATCCGCCGCCGGGCCTGGCAACGCAGCTGTCCACCACGCTGGAACAGTTCCACCGCATATTTGCGCAGCCGCTGGCGGACTTCAGCGGCGACCGCGCTCCATTCCAGCCGGCAACCGGGCTGCTGCAGGATTGCATCACCGAACAGGTCCGCGCCGATCGCGCGTCGGCCAAACCCTGGCTGGCGCAGTCGGCCATTGCGCTGGTGGTAATCGTTGCCGTGCTGTTCGGCTGGCGCCAGTGGCGCATCGACCAGTTGCGGGCTGACATCGTGCAGCAGCTGCAGGCGTCTCCCGATTATGTGGTGCTGGGCAGCGAGGGTGATGGCCGGCATTTGCGGGTTAACCTGCTGTCGCGTTTTGGCGCATCGTCACCGCAGGCAGTACAGGCTCTGGCGCAGCAATCCGGCATCGAACTTGAACTGCACATGGCGCCGGTCGCGATGAATTCGGAAGATTTATTGCTGCCCTATCTGGAGCGGCGTTACGGTCTGGGTCCGCAGGTTTCCGTGCAATTGCAGAAGGGTGTGCTGCAGATTGCGGGTCCGCTCAGTGCGCAGCAGCTGGACCAGATCCGCGCTGACAGCTGGGTGCGGGGATTGGTGCGCACACTGGATTCCGCCCGGGTGAACATCATTCCGCCGCCGGATCAGCGCGCGCTGGACCAGCAGCACTGGCGCGAGTTGGTGGATACCATCCAGCACGAACGCTTTTATTTCGAAGAGGACTCGCCGCTGCTGGACGCGCGTGAAGGCGGCAAAGCGGCCCGCATGCTGGAACAGGTGCGTGAGCTGACCGCCCTGGCGAAAAAGCTCGAACTGCAACATCTGCAGATCCTGGTTCAGGGGTTTGCGGACAGCACCGGCACCGATGCACGCAACTCGCGCCTGAGTCGCGACCGGGCACTGGAGCTGCGCGATTTTTTCATCGCCCACGGTGTTGATCCGGGGCTGTTGACCGCCATGGGTGTGGGCAGCCTGGGGGCCAGCACACTCACTGCGCAGCAGAAGCGTTTTGCCATGCTGCAGGTGATATACGTAATGCCACCCGATTGAACGAAAGGTTGATGCGGGCAGGAGTGCCGCTCTGATGGTCGTCAAGAAGATCTGCATGATGGGGGCTTTCGCGGTCGGCAAGACCAGCCTGGTGCGTCGCTTCGTGCACAGCATATTTTCCGAAACCTACCAGACCACCATCGGCGTGATGATCAGCAAGAAAAAGATCACCCTGGCAGAGCAGGAATTCGAACTCATCATCTGGGACCTGGAAGGGCGTGACGAATTCACCGATTTTCGCAGCAGCTATCTGCGCGGCGTATCCGGCGTTATTTTCGTGGTGGATGTGACCCGGCCCCAAACCCTGGAAGTTGCGCGCCAGCTGCGTGAGGAAGTACATCATCACATCGGCGCGGTTCCGGCCCTGATCCTGCTGAACAAGGCTGATCTGGCGGAGCAGTGGCGCCTGGATCCTGCCACGCTGGAGCTGCTGGAACAGGAGGGCTGCACCTTGCTGCACACCAGCGCCAAAACCGGCGCCAACGTCGAGGAGGGTTTTCTGGCGCTGCTGCGCTCGATGACGGTCTGAATGACGCTATTTTCCCAACTGCTTTCCGATATGGGCATGCTGGTGCTGGAGTGCAAACCTGGCCCGGTGTTCGTCGCGCTGAACCGCATTCCCGACTGGTTCCAGCAAATTCACTCGGCGCCGCTGGGTGCGGATGCGATGCTGGACGTTGTCACCATTTTTCCCTTCATTGCCCATTTCATCGAGGATGCCGACGTATTCTGGCGCAATCCGGTTGAGGCACGTCTGGGGTCTGGTGTGTGGACCGAGCTGGACGAGCAGGGCGAGCAGCATCAACTGGAAGCCTACGCGCTGCTGTACCAGAACACCCGCATTCTGCTGCTGGTGGATCTCAGTGCCAGTTTCGACGCGCGCCATCAGGTGTACCAGCGGGCGCGGGAGATCGCACTGGAGCAGGAGCGACTGGTCATGTCGCTGCGGCGCCAGCAGCGCAAACTGCAGTTGCAACTGCAGGGCCTGCTGACGCGGGACAATGGGCTCGCCAGCATTGACGAGCGCATTCGTCAGCACGCTTCCGCCGTCATGGTGTGCCGGCCTGATGGCTCGGTGGAACTGCTCAACCAGGCGCTGATGGACATATACCCCGTCGCCGGCAACAACGGCACCCGTGCCGAGTATTCGTTACTGAAGCAGTGGGTGAGCGAGGCGGAGGCGCTGTATCCGGAAATTCACCGCGTCATCGAAACCGGCGCGAGTTGGGAAGGCGAATTCGAATCCAGTGCCGGCAGTGATAAAAAATGGGTGCGCCTTCTGATCGGGCCGGTGCTGGATCAGGAACAGCGTGTCACCCACCTGGTCTGTGTGGCGAATGACATCAGCGGCCTGCGGGAGCCTGCCCTCGAGCTGGAACGTGTTACCGATTACGACTTCACGACGCAACTGCCCAACCGGCGTCATTTCTGGCGCGTGCTGACCCGCGCCATCGACGAATGCCGTGCCAGTGGCGAAAAGCTGGTGTTGCTGTATCTCGACGTGGATCATTTCAAACGCATCAACGACAGCCTCGACCATCAGGCCGGCGACCTGCTGCTGGGAACCCTGTCGTCGCGGCTGCGGCGCAATATCAAAAAAGCCGATTTCATCGCCCACCTGGGCGGTGATGAATTTGCGCTGATGCTGCGAACCTCACAGCGCACACAGGATTTGTTACCGGTGGCGGAGCGTCTGCTGGGCGTGGTGCGGCAGCCGCTGGTGGTAGACGGCCACAACGTCAGCATCACTGCCAGTATCGGCATCGCCTGTTTTCCCGAGCACGGCAACGACGCCGTGGGTCTGATGAAGCGCGCTGATCTGGCCATGTATCACGCCAAGCAGCGCGGCCGCGATCAGCTCCTGATGTTCAGCCGCAGTCTGGACGAAGCCTTTTTCAATCGCACGGTGATCCAGAAGGATCTGGGCAACGCGCTGGCCGGTGGTGAATTGCGGTTGGCCTATCAGCCGCAGATCTGCCTGGGTGCCAATTCATTCCTGCGGCTGGAAGCGTTGTTGCGCTGGCATCATCCGGCGCGGGGTTTGATCAGTCCCGCCGTGTTCGTGCCGGTGGCGGAGGAATCCGATCTGATCAACCAGATTGGCAACTGGGTGCTCGAGGAGGCCTGTCGCCAGGCACGCCAGTTCATGGATCGCAGTATTCAGGTGGTGATGTCGGTGAATGTGTCAGCGCGGCAGCTGCGTGCGGCTGACTTCGTGCAGCGGGTGCAGCAGGTATTGGCCGACACTGGCCTGGACCCCTCGCAACTGGAGCTGGAGGTGACCGAAACCACGTTGCTGGACAACATGGAAACCCGCGCCGAATCGCTGCAGCAATTGCAGGATCTGGGTGTGTCCATCGCGCTGGACGATTTCGGTTCCGGCTTCTCTTCGCTGAACTACCTGAAAAACCTGCCGGTGGACCGGCTCAAGATCGATCAGGTTTTCATTCAGGAAATTCCCCACGACGAAGAAAGTAAAACCATCACCGCATCGGTGGTGAAGCTGGCCCACGAACTGCATTTGACCGTGGTGGCGGAGGGCGTGGAAACCTGGGATCAGCTGCGTTTCCTGCAATGCGTTGGTTGTGACTATGTGCAGGGTTTTCTGCTGTTCCGGCCGCTGCCACCGGAGGAAATCGGCGCGGTGTTCGCCAGTCTGGCCAGCCTGCGCTTCGATGCCTGACTGCGCCACAAACAGAAACGCCGGCCTTGCGGGGCCGGCGATCTGTCAGCTGAGGAGGCTGTCTGCGTAACGGGCGTGCTTACTTGGCCAGATTCGCGTTGGCGAAATCCCAGTTCACCAGGGCCCAGAAGGCTTCCAGGTATTTCGGGCGCAGGTTGCGGAAATCGATGTAGTAGGCGTGTTCCCACAGGTCGACGGTGATCAGCGGGGTGACGCCTTTCTCGGTGATCGGCGTGCCGGCGTTGCTGGTGTTGACGATCGCCAGGCTGCCGTCAGCCTTCTTCACCAGCCAGGTCCAGCTGGAACCGAAGTTGCCCACCGCCATCTTGTTGAACTCTTCCTTGAACTTGTCGAACGAGCCCCAGGTTTTGGTGATGGCGTCTGCCACCGCACCTTTGGGAGCGCCGCCGCCTTTGGGGCTCAGGCTGTGCCAGTAGAACGTGTGGTTCCAGATCTGCGCCGCGTTGTTGAACACGC
>JBMOPR010000586.1:7544-11569 GCA_049323075.1 Pseudomonadota bacterium | reverse complement strand
TACCCACATTGCCCCCAAGGGTGCCCGCAAGAGGGATTCGATGCGGTGGCGCATCTCGGCGGCAGCTTTGTTGGTGAAGGTCACGGCGAGGATATTGTGCGGCGCCAGATGACGGGCCTGGATCAGCCAGGCAATGCGATGCACCAGCACGCGAGTCTTGCCGCTGCCGGCGCCGGCCAGCACCAGCAGGCGGTCTGCGTCGGACGTCACCGCACGACGCTGGGCTTCATTAAGTGAATTGACTATCGGATCTGCAGACATGGCCCGCATTGTACAAGTGCAGGACAAAAAGCGCTAAAGATAATAAAAACCCGGCGTATCTAACCGCTTTACCTCTAAAGCCGGGCGGATCTGCCAAAAATCAGGCGATTCGAGGCCAAGTTGAAAAAATGTATTAAGAAAATTTCACGTTCTGTAAATAAACGTATATATTTTTTGCTACCCAAAGTGCGAAGGTGCGTCTATTGGTCGGGTAAATACTGGGATAACAAGAAGAAAGTACCTGGATTGCTGCCTCTCTCCTCTTGCCTTCTTGTCGTCTCCCCCCTCCGGTTCATGCACGGTTTGGTTCACTCGATAAAAACAAACTAGATGGAGTTCGACTCTGATGGCACATCATAACCCCTTCAAGGTCACCGCCCTGGCTGCAGCAATTGCAGCGGCCGGCGCAGTGACTCCGGCTTATGCGTTGGACTATGAAAGCGGTGATTTCAAGGTTCAAATGGATACGACTGTGTCGGCTGGCGCAGGTTGGCGCGCCAGCGACCTGGACTACCGATATGTAGGAGCTTCCAACGCAAATGCTGCCTATCTGGCCGGCGACAATCCTTCGAGACAATCTCACCCCGACACCAGCTCAATCGACAACGCTGACCAGAACTGGAAGAAAGGCTCCACCTATACTGAAATCGTGAAAGCAGTAATAGACCTGGAGCTTAACTACAAGAACTATGGTGCGTTTATTCGCGGCAAAACTTATTATGACGGCCGGATCATCAAAGATGATGGCGCCACTGCCCGCGCGGAATACTACCCCAACCCATCGAATGGCAATGCACTTGAACCCAATCAAAGCGCCGGCACCGGAGGCGACATTCTGGATGCCTTTGTCTGGGGCGACTGGTGGATAGGCGAACACCCTCTGAACGCGCGCCTTGGCAAGCAGGTCATCAGTTGGGGTGAAGGCTTGTTCTTCGCAAACGGTATCAACACCATCAACCCGGTCGACGCCAACGCCCTTCTGGCTCCCGGCTCAGAGCTGAAAGAAGCGCTTATTCCGGTGGAGTCCCTTTTTGCATCCGTAGGCATTACCGATAACTTAAGTATTGAAGGCTTTTACCAGTTCAAGTGGCGGGAAACGCAAGCACCCGACTGCGGATCTTTCTTTTCCACCAGCGACTTGGTAGGCCCTGGATGCCAAGCTGGTTTTTATGCCGGCGGTCGCGACCCCGGTGCCGCCCTCGCCTCGCAAGTCAACCTGCCTCGAGGATCAGATATTGAAGGCAGCGACGACGGCCAGTATGGCCTTGCAATTCGCTATCTGATCGAGCCCATTCAGACAGAAGTGGGCTTCTACCACATCCGGTACAATTCAAGGCTGCCTGTAGTCAGTGGCCACAGCCCGTCTTTCTCCACTTCTGAATTGCAAACTGCCGCTGGCGTCGCAAACGCATCGAGAGCCGCCTACTTTGCGGCTGCGGGGATTACTCCTACCAACTTCACCACCTTCATGACAGACTGGCAAGTTAGCTCAACCCAAATGGGGATGGTTGACCCAGAGGATATTGCCAGCGCCAGAGATATAATGCTTGCATACACTGCCTCCAGCCAGTTAGGCACTCAGCTCGTTCAGGCTCTGATGGCGGGGGGGGGCTACACACTTCCACAAGCTGCGGCAGCAGCGGCACGGATCGCACCAGCGGCTGCTAGTGCATTTGCCACCAACGGCGCTTTTTTCCTGCCTTATGCCGAATACAACGTCGAGTATCCGGATGACATACGGCTGTGGGGGTTCAGTTTCAACTCCAACATAGATTTCGGATTGCCGGGAGGAGAAACCGCTGTAACAGGCGAGATCAGTTATCGCGAAAACCAGCCGATGCAAATTGAAGATTCGGTGACGCTTATCGCGTTGATAGGCCTACCCTCTCAGGCATGTGAAGATACGGGCTACGACTGCTACGATAAGTATTCCTGGGGTGAATACTCTCCCGGCTACATCCGCGAGGAGTTCTGGCAGGCCGAATTTGCATTCATCCACTTCTTCGATCGGATTTTGGGTGCGGATCGTTGGACTGCCGTTCTCGACATGGCATACAACTACGCCACCATTCCGGACAAAGAAACCTTGTTGATGAACAGCTCCTACAACGCTGATCCCACTAACCCGTATGCTCCCGGCGCTCTTTACAGCCCGAACTTCAGCATGAACGGCGCAGGCAGCTATTACCCCACCAGCAATTCCTGGGGTTACCGGCTCCGCTTCAGCGGCGATTACAGCAACGTGTTTGCCGGTGTGAACCTGCGCCCCGTTCTGAGCTTCAATCATGACGTGGAAGGCGTAACACCTGGACCCGTTTCCAATTTCATCGAAGACAGGAAATCTCTCGGGTTAGCGCTAGAAGCGGATTACCAAAACGCCTATACCGTCAAGGTCGGCTACACCGACTTCTACGGCGCTGAACCATACAACCAACTGGCTGACCGGGATTTCTACTCCCTCAGTGCATCCGCGTCATTCTAAGTTGAGGGGGAATTAAATTATGGAAATGAAAATGATGTTCAACAAAAAAGTACTGGCGGCCATGATGACCGCCGCACTGGTGGCTTCGCCGGCACTGGCGAAAGTGGATCCCACTGAAGCAGCAAAACTGGGTGCAGAACTCACACCCGTTGGCGCAGAAAAGGCTGGCAACTCAGCTGGCACCATTCCAGCGTGGGACGGCGGCATGAAAACGCCGCCAGCCTGCTACAAGGGCGGCGAGTTCCTCTGCAACCCCTACGCAGATGACAAACCCCAGTTTGTCATCACTGCGCAGAACTACGAGCAATACAAGGCCAACCTGACCCCCGGCCAGATTGCGATGCTGCAGAAGTATCCGCAGTCCTACAAGCTGCCGGTCTATCAAAGCCGCCGCACTGCCACCTGGCCGGACCGGATCATCGAGCTGACCAAGAAGAACGCGGTGGAAACCGAAACCGTGGGCGCCACCGGTCTGAAGGGGCTGAACCTGCAGGGTTATCCGTTCCCGATTCCGAAGAATGGTCTGGAGGTAATCTGGAACCACATCGGCCGTTACCGTGGCGATTCGCTGGAGCGCACCATCGGCCAGGCTACCCCGCAGGCCAATGGCGCATACAACATGGTCATGTTCAAGGACCAGCTGGCCGTGCGCAACAAGCTGACCGACATCCAGCCGGGCGAAGATGAAAACGTGATGTTCTACTTCAAACAGCAGGTGGTAGCCCCCGCCCGTCTGGCCGGTAACGTGCTGCTGGTGCATGAAACCATCGACCAGGTGAAGGAACCCCGCCGCGCCTGGATTTACAACGCCGGTCAACGCCGGGTTCGTCGTGCACCCCAGGTCGCCTATGACGGTCCGGGTACTGCTGCCGACGGTATGCGGACATCCGACAACTTCGACCTGTACAACGGTGCACCGGATCGCTATGACTGGACCCTGGTAGGCAAAAAGGAGATCTACATTCCCTATAACGCCTACAAGCTGGACGAGCAGGGCCTGAAATACGACGACATGATCAAGGCCGGCCACATCAACCAGGACTACGCCCGTTATGAACTGCACCGGGTCTGGGTGGTGGAAGCCAAGCTGAAAGCCGGCACCCGCCATATCTATGCCCAGCGTAACTTCTACATCGACGAAGACACCTGGGTAGCCTCGGAAATCGACCATTATGATGGCCGTGGCAACCTGTGGCGTGTGGCGGAATCTCACAACATGTACTTCTACAACGGCGGCGTGGCGGGTTATGCACTTGAAACCCTGTACGACCTGAACGCCGGT
>JBMOPR010000586.1:0-7534 GCA_049323075.1 Pseudomonadota bacterium | reverse complement strand
GCCCTGGGCTTCGAGAACGAAGAAGCCAAAGGCGCCAACTGGGAGGTGAAGTACTCGAAGGTGGAGTTCAAGCCTAACGCCCTCCGTCAGGAAGGTGTGCGTTAATCCCTGTTCATCGCGATATACTGGGGGTGCTTCGGCACCCCTTTTTTATTGGGCCTTTTTTGGTCGATTCGTGACCAAACTTAAACATCGATAAAACAGTCTGTAACACATCTTCATGGCACTATCAGTCAATGGAGAAACACCCCCGGCACTGCGGTGCTTGCGCTGTCCGGAGGTGAGATTTATTCTGGGGTGCGTGATGCACCTCACAAAATTGAGAGAACCGGTTAAGGCCACAGGCGACCCTGAAGTCAGTTAGGCGCCAACGGTCAATAACCAGAGAACATTGAAAACAATAACTAAAAACCAGAAGAAGTATCGAGTCATCATGGTCAGATTGACATCCTTCAGATCCTCAGGGAACGTACGGGCAGCTTCAGGGAACAACGCTGTCGCGGCGCTGGTACTGGCACTGGCAGCCCTGCTGTCCACCCCGGCAGGCGCCGTCACCAAAGCCCAGCTGGACACCAGCGCGGCGCAGGTGCAAAGCCTCAACAAGAGTATTGCTGCAGCGGAAAGCCGCGTAGCCACGCTGGATCGGGACCTGCGGGCGCTGGACCGCCAGATCCAGGACAAGCGCAAACTGGTTCGCGATGAACGCAATGCCGGCCGCAAGCAGGTCTTCGACGCACGCCGCGATCTCAAAAAACAATCCTTCGCCATCGAAAGCCTGGAAAAAGACATCGCACTGGTGGATTTCGACATCGACGTGGTGCGCCGCGACATCGAGCGCGACAAGTTGCGTTATGCCGAACTGAATGTGCTCAAGCAGAGCATGGAAGAAGGCGAGTTCAAGAAGCGCCAGGCAGAATACCAGCGCCAGCTGGATCAACTGGCCGAAAAGAAACGGCCGATGGCACAAAACCTGGAACAGGCCAAGGCTGAACTGGCCGCCATGCAGAGTGAGCTGGATGCGGTGGATGGCGGAAACGACGACTCCTCTCTGGACAAAGACTCCCGTATTGCCGCTCTGGTGCAGAAGCGTGACCGCACCAGTGCCGAAATCGGCGCCCTGAACAACCAGATCCGCAATGATCGCAATCGTCTTGCCCAGCAGCAGGGCAATTATCAGAAGCTGGCCGCGCAGTTCAAGCGCGAACAGGCCAGCGCCCAGCAAACCCGCGTGACCTCCGCAGTGCCTGCTCCGCAACCCGTGGTTACACCGCCGCCCGTAGCGCCGGCACCTGCCGCAGCGACTGCCAGGCCGGTGCTGGACCGGACCGATTACACCTCGTATGTTTTTGTCATCTCAGGCGACCAGGAACCCGACATCGAGCAGACCCTGCACCTGAAAAACTGGGTGGAGTCCTATGGCGCGAAATACATTGAAGCGCGCTGGAATGGATTCAACAGCAACGGCGGACCACAAAGCACCGCCGGTTTCCAGGAAGCATTCCGCGGCTACATCCGCCAGATTCCAAAGGAAGCCAAGCTGGTGCTGATCGGACACGGCCTGGGCGGCGGAGCGGCCATTGAAGCTGCTACCCGGGTGGCCTTTTCCGAAGCCCGCACCATCGATTTCCTGGCAGTACTGGACCCCATCGGCGAGCAGAACCTGCGGGCGAACATCGTGTATGACACCAGCGGCAGCTGCACCCGTCCGGACCCCAAGGACGAAATGACCAACTCCGATTATGTCGAGTGCATCAAATCCGCCAAGAAGCGCCTGATCACCGCCAACATCAAGCATTTCTACAACCGCTGGCAGAAAGACGCCAATGGCCCGCTGGATTTCCAGCGCCAGATTCCCAGCCTGGACACGAACGGCAAAGTGGTGAGTGTACCCACCGCTACCGGACGGTTCGAGATTGCAGACAGTATCGATTCCGATCAGAAGCGGCTGTACTTCGCCGGCGACAAGAATGCGCACAAGTTGTTGCTGGCGGAAGAAGCCAAGCAACTGCCCAAGTTACTGGTTCAGCACTTGCATTGACAGGAGAGCGTTATGAAAACTACAAAAATGATAGGTTTCTCCCTGCTGGTGGCCATGTCCGGTGTCAGCGTCGCGCTGGCGGACAGCACCATCGTGAAAGTGCCGCGTGAGAACGGCGCTGTGCACCAGGAATTCAAGAATCTGCTGAATGACACCATCAGCAAATTTCGCTCCGGTATTGGCCGTATCGAAATGAAAGGGGGTGCAGGCAAGGAAATGTGCGCTGCCAACTTCTACACCACCAACGAAACCACCTTCGTCACGCTGGACGTGAACGGCGGCAAGTATTACACCGAGTTCTACATTGATCACCCGCACCAGTCGTTCAAGCAGATCCTGTTCCAGAACCTGATCATGAGCGACGAGAACGTGGAGCTGAAAGTGGTGGAGCGGGATGGCGGCTATTCCATCGTGACCGATGGCAAAACGCTGACCCTCACCAGCAAGACCAGCCAGGGTCAGAGCCCGGCCTGCGAATTCTCGCTGGCCCAGGCCATGCTGCATGAAGGTGAAACCGAATAGACAGAAGGGAAACTGACGTTTTTCTCCGACCGGCGTGGGGTGACGCGAACGCTCCTCGCCGGTTTTTTGTTGCCCACAATACGCCGATCAATGACTAGGACACTACCGGAGCGCCTGCGCAGCAGCGCCCCGGCAAGCCGGAATCACAACGACCGCACCTGCAGTTCTGGAATGGTGCGCAGCTGCCGGGTGAACACCTCCGGATCGCCTTCCAGGCCGTCGCTGACATAGATGCTCACCACAAACCCGAGAAAACCCTTCATGGGGAAACTGTCGATACGGTAGCCCACGTTTGGCAGCTGGCCCGGGAATACTTCCGGCGGATCTTCATAGGTCAGGTCGTCATCGATTACCGGCGAGATCGGCTCGTTGAATTCACCCAGATAATCCAGGTACGCCACTATATCGAGATTGCGCTTGGTGCTGACCCAGTACCAGTTGTCCTGCGGCGTGAAATGAATCTGGCGCATCTGCTCTTCCAGCGCGTCGATCTTGCCGTCCACCACACCCGGCTCCTTGGGACCGTTTGCCATGCGAATCGTGGAACCCAGCAGACGGTTGGCATCCAGCGTCATGGCGATGCTGGGATCTTTCAGCAGATAACGGCGGACTTCAGGGATGATGCCACGCACGTCGTACATGACCGCTTTGGGATAATGGTGAATCTGCAGGCTCAGCTGCAGGATCGGCAGCTTGACCAGGTACAGGGTGAAATCGAGCTGGGTGGTGGTGCGGATGGGGCCGATCTTCTCGCCGGTGGGCAGGGCCACCAGATCGTCGTTATTGAGTTCGGTGGGTGCAATGGATGACACCAGCCCGGTTCTCAGGCGCAGTTTCATGGAGTCCAGTGGCCGCTCGCCCACATAGTTCAGATACTGGAAATCATCCCACTTCAGGTGGTTGTCCTTGTTGTAGCGCAGGGAATAGAAATCGGTTTCCACCACCCCCATTTCCGCGCTGTAACGCACGTACTGTTCCTCGGAACGCAGGCGGGAGCCCCGTACCAGATACACAAAGCGCTCGACGCCCGCCGTGTCCTTCAATTTTATTTCCGCCAGTACCTCGCCATCGTAGGGATCGGTGGGCCTGCGGCGGTTGCCGGCATCCTTGAACAGGAACAGCAGTTTATCGGTGGCATCCAGCTTCTTCGCGTCGCCCGCCATGGGGACTTCCCAGCCGTCGAAATAAATGGCACCGCCCGTATTGTACTGATCGATCTGGAACGGTACCGGCTCCATCACGTTGTCCTGGATGGCGGCCAGCGACAGGTCGTCGATGTTCTGGCCGAGGGCTACCGGCATGTCCTCACCTTCGATGGTGATGACCTTGTAGGCGTCGATGGCACTGAGTGGTGGAGTGAGGGCGAAGGCGCTGCCGGCCAGCGACAGGCCGAACAACAATGCCGTGAGGCGACTGAACGACATGGGCTTTTCCTTTGTAGTTTTTGTTCTGCCCACGAATTCTACACCGAGTTGCCGCAAAGATAACCCCCTGCGCCGGTGGGGACGGGCCGGGGTATCTGGCGGGCGGACAATTCCCGCCTGCTCTTCACTTTGCTGCTAAGCTGAATTTATTCCCACTTTTCACTGCATAGGCGGATTCCGTTCCCGTGATTTTGCTGCGGTCCTGCTTGTCCTGTCTGCTCCTGCTGCTGTGTGGCGCCGCCGGCGCCGCGGAATCCCTCGTACTGGAAGCGCGGGCCGGTCGCGTCAGTCTGGACGGTCATTTGGCCTACCTGGAAGATCCCACCCTGCAGCTGACCCTGGATCAGATCCGGGCACCGGACCGGCAGTGGACTGACAATGGCAATGATGTACTCAACAAGAGTTACAGCGATTCTGCCTGGTGGGTGCACCTGCAACTGGTCAACCCACTGCCGGACGAGCAGTCACGCCTGATCGAAATCAGTTACGCCGTACTGGACTATATCGACCTGTATGTGGTGAGCGGCGATCAGGTCGTGCAGCAATACAAAATGGGCGACAAGCTGCCCTATCGCGAGCGTCTGTTCGACCACCGCTTTTTCGTGATTCCCCTCGACTGGCAACCCCGGCAGACGCTGGATATTTACCTGCGTGTGCGCACCAGCAGCTCAGTACAGGTACCGCTGACCCTGTGGCAGAGCGACGAGTTTTTCGGTTTCGATACCACCCGCACCATCCTGCAGGGCATCTTCTTTGGCACCATGCTGGTGATCGCGGTGTACAACCTGCTGATCTATTTTGTGCTGGGTGAGCGCACCTACATTTTGTACGTGGGCTACGTGCTGTGCATGCCGGCGTTTCTGGCCAGTCTCGGCGGGCATACCTTCCGCTATTTCTGGCCCACCCTGACAGAGTGGAACGACGAGTCCATTATCGTGTTTCTGGCGGGGGTCGTGGTTTTCGCCGCGACGTTCACCCGCCGCTTTCTGGATTTGCGCAACTTCAACCGCGGGCTGGACATTGCGCTGATCGTCACGGCCGTGGCCGGCGGGGTGATGGTGCTGACCGCCTTCATGCTGCCCTACCGCTATAACATCCGCACCCTGATTCCCCTGGCGGCCGCAGGCTGCATCATCTGTTTCATCGCCGGCATCTACTGCTGGTACCGGCACCAGGAAACCGCCAAGTACTACACCATCGCCTGGGGCTGCATGCTGTCGGGCGGGCTGATCCTGGCGCTGAACAAATACGATCTGATTCCGGCCAATATTTTCACCGAGTATGCCACCCATATCGGTTCCTCGCTGGAGGTGGTGCTGCTGTCATTCGCACTGGCGGAACGCATCAACGCCGAGCGCCGGCTGCGGTTCGAAGCGCAGGCCCAGGCGCTGAAAACCACCCAGCGCATGAACGAGGAACTGGAGGGCCGCGTGCATGAACGCACCCGCGAACTGGAAGCGCTGACCCTGCGCCTGCGGGAACTGAGCAACACCGACGCGCTGACCGGGCTGCACAACCGCCGCTTCCTCGACAACCAGTTGCGGGAGGAATGGGAGCGCTGCCGGCGCTACCAGCGCAGCCTGGCCGTCATTCTGCTGGACATCGATCATTTCAAGCAGGTGAACGACCTGCACGGACACCAGTCTGGCGATGAATGCCTGTTCGAGGTGGCGCAACGGGTCCAGCAGGGCCTGCGCTGGCCGGCGGATCAGGCTGCCCGTTATGGTGGAGAGGAATTCTGCATCGTGCTGCCGGAAACCGCTCTGGAAGGTGCTGTCACCGTGGCCGAGCGCATTCGCCAGCTGATCGAGGATCTGCCGGTGGATACGAGCACCGGACCGCTGCGCATCACGGTCAGCGCAGGCGTGTGCGCGCTGATACCGGATACGGGCACGTCGATCGGGCAACTGCTGAAAAATGCCGATCAGGCCCTGTACAAAGCCAAGGAAGCAGGCCGTAACCGCGTGCTGACTCACCTGGAAAATTAGCCGTTCCTGGCCGCTTATAGCGTTTCCCTTGGCCTTTATGCCGCAGCCGTCCATGCTATGGTGCGCTGCCTTGCGTTTCCCACGGTTACGGGCAGAATGGTTGCAAAGGATTTCAACCGCAGGACAGAACCACACGAGGTGGAAACATTATGCAGGCTTTCACTTTTACAACCACCAAAACCATTCTGAATGAAGCCGGCAGCGCAACGCGGCTGGGCGAATTGTGCAAAGACCAGGGCGCTCGTTCCGTCCTGATCGTAACCGATCCCGGTATTCGCAAGGTCGGGCTGCTGGATAAAGTGTTGCCAGGCTTCGCCAGCGCCGGCGTCAAGGTGGCCGTGTTCGATGAAACCGAGGCCGACCCGTCCGATGTCACCGTGCTGAAGGCGGTGGACCTGGGCAAGGCCCACAAGGTGGATCTGGTGGTCGGATTCGGCGGCGGCAGCTCCATGGACGTGGCCAAACTGGTAGCTTTTCTGGCTGCGCCCAAGTGCACCCAGTCACTGCCCGACATGTACGGCGTCAACAATGCAAAAGGCGCTCGTTTGCCGCTGATCCAGGTGCCCACCACGGCCGGCACCGGTTCCGAAGTCACCCCCATTGCCATTGTCACCACCGGCGCCACCACCAAGTCCGGCGTGGTGTCCTCGGTGCTGCAGCCGGACATTGCGCTGCTGGATGCGGAACTCACCCTGGGCCTGCCACCCCAGGTCACTGCCGCCACCGGCATCGACGCCATGGTGCACGCCATCGAGGCTTACACCAGCAGGCACAAGAAAAATCCTGTGTCGGACATGCTGGCGCGGGAAGCACTGAAACTGCTGTCCGCCAACATCATCACCGCCGTGAAAGAGGGCGGCCATGTGGAAGCGCGCAGCAAAATGCTGCTGGGCGCGCTGCTGGCAGGTCAGGCCTTTGCCAACGCGCCCGTGGCAGCGGTGCATGCGCTGGCCTATCCGCTGGGTGGTCATTTCCATATTCCCCATGGCCTCAGCAATTCCCTGGTACTGCCCCACGTGATGCGCTTCAACGCACCCAATGCCGCCCATGAGTATGCGGAGCTGGCGCCCATCATCATGGGACGCGACTGCAAGCCCGGCACCTCGGCCAAACAGGCCGAGCAGCTGATCGACTGGCTGGAAGATCTGGTGATGGAAGTGGAACTGCCAGCGCGCCTGCGCGATTGCAAGGTGCCGGAGAATTTTCTTGGCAAGCTGGCCGCCGATGCCATGCTGCAACAGCGTCTGCTGGTAAACAATCCACGCGAGGTGACTGAAAAAGACGCCCTCGACATTTACCGGGCCGCCTTCTGATGAGCCAGCCGATCAACCGCAGTGACTACGCACTGTTTTATTCCATCACCACACGCTGGATGGACAACGACATCTACGGTCACGTCAACAACGTCACCTACTATTCCTATTTCGATTCCGCCGTTAACCGCTATCTGATCGAAGAGGGCGGCCTGAATATTCACGATGCACCCATCGTGGGATTTGTGGTGAATTCTGGCTGCAATTATCGCAAACCCATTGCCTATCCAGACAAGATCGAAGCCGGAT
>JBMOPR010000585.1:9605-11574 GCA_049323075.1 Pseudomonadota bacterium | reverse complement strand
GGCTGATGGACGGGTCGGCCTGGGTGAAGGATTCAAACAGACGTGCCTGCTGGTCGGGGCTGAGGCCTATACCGGTATCCTGCACCTGAAAACGCAGTCGTACCTGACGGCTGGACATGGCCACCGGTGTCACTTCCAGGCTGACGTGGCCCTTCTCGGTGAACTTGACGCCGTTGGAACACAGGTTCAGCAACACCTGCTGCAGGCGCATGGGGTCGCCCATCAGCTGCTGCGGCACATCAATGTCGCTGATGACGAATTCCAGACCCTTCTCCTGTGCCTTGATACCGATCACCGCACCAACATTGGCGAAAATATCGCGCAGGCTGAAAGGAATCAGTTCCAGTTCCAGCTTGCCTGCTTCAATCTTCGAGAAATCGAGAATATCGTTGATGATCCCCATCAGCGAATTGGCAGCGTTGTCCACCGAATCCAGATACTGCCGCTGCCGTTCCGTCAGACTGGTGTTCAGGCACAGCCGGGTCATACCGATGATGGCATTCATGGGCGTGCGGATTTCGTGGCTCATGCGGGCAAGAAATTCGCTCTTGGCGCGGTTGGCGGATTCCGCTTCCTCGCGTGCCTGCCGCTCGGCCTCCCGCGCTTCCAGAATGGCGGTGACGTCGTGCCCTTCCACCACGATCAGTTCCACGTCGTCGTTGGCCATGATGGGCGTCATGGAGAAATCGAGCTGCAGGGTGCGGCCGTCCGGTGTGCGCTGCAAAGCGTCGAAACGCTCGGTGCGACCATCGCGCACGTTGAGCACGCGCTCCCGCATCTGGATCTGCAGCGGGCGCGAGTGACTCCACCAGGGCGTGTCCCAGAACTTGCGGCCCAGCACATCGTCCGGACTCACGCCAATCAGGCTGAAGGCCGCCTTGTTGCCTTCCAGCAAGGTACCGTCCGGCGCCAGCAGCAGCATCAGCTGAATGGTACTGTCGATGATGTCACGGATGCGCTGCTCGCTGCGCTTGATGGTGTTCTGCGCGGCGATGCGTTCGCTGATGTCGTGCCACACCGCCAGCATGCTTTTCTTTTCACCCACCACTACCGGCGTGAGATTCACTTCCACCAGCAGGCTGTCGCCGCCGCTGCGCTGCAACAGCCAGTCGAACCGTTCACCCCCCTTATCGCGGGCGTAGCGTTCCAGTGCCTGGTATTTTTCGCCGGAGATGCCTCCGTCCGGTTGCCGGTAGGGCGAAAAATCCGCCATGCTGGCACCGATCACGGCAGCTTTGGATTTTGCGTCCAGCATTTTCATCGCGGCAAAATTGCAGTTCAGCACTTTGCCATCGACAAACAAAAGATGCGCATCGGTGGAATGCTCAAACAGCACCTTGAGAATTTCGTCCTGCTCGCTGCGCTCGGTGAGATTGCGGATGACACCGATGAAACGCAATTGATTGCCACTGCCCACCCGTGCCACTGAAATCTCGATGGGGAACAGGCGTTTGTCGCGGGAGCGGGCCAGGATCTGCCGGCCACGGCCCACCACCACGGACGGCCGCGCCGGCTGGACCTCGCTGTATTTGCGCAGGAAACTGCCGTGCTGCGTGGCGAGGTCGTCTTCCATCAGCAACGAGACGTTCTGTCCAATCGCCTCCTCGTGGCTGTAGCCAAACATGCGCTCTGCCGCCGGATTGAAGGTTTCAATAGTGCCGTTGGCGCTGATCGTGATAATGGCGTCCAGGGCGTGGGTGACAATATCATCCAGCTGCCGCCGTTCCTGTTCGACCGCCTGCGTGCGCTGCAACACGATATCGTCCAGATTGCGCTTGTAGTGCTCCAGCGCCTCCTCGGTCTTGCGACGCTCTGTAACGTCGGTACCTACGCAGCCGATTCCCACCACTTTCTGCCGGAAATTACGCAGCGGGAAACGCGACAACTGCAGCCAGCGCCGGCTGCCATCAAGATTCAGCACCTCATTGAATTCCTGCGCCTGCTGCGACTGAAGCACTACGGAATCATG
>JBMOPR010000585.1:0-9595 GCA_049323075.1 Pseudomonadota bacterium | reverse complement strand
TGCCACTGCACCGCGGTGTCGACAGGCATCAGGTCGGAATAGGTTTTGCCCACCAGATCATTACGGCGGAACAGGGTCATGGCCGCCTTGTTGGCGCGCCGGATGCGGCCGTCAAGGCCCGTCACCAGCACCAGTGAAGACGTGCCCTCGGTGAGCGATTCCATTAGTCGCATTTCGTCACTGAGCATGCTGCCGCGGCGGTAATACAGCCAGCCCAGCAGAATCACCACCGCCGCCGCCAGCAGGGTGACCAGCCCCAGGAACAGATTGAAAATGGCAGGAAAACGGAAGGCGTCGGCGCGGTCCACTTCCACCGCAATGCCCAGGTGCAGCCGGTTGTACCAGGCCCATGCGCCCGCCACGTCCTGCGCTGCCAGTCCATGATAACCGTCGAGATTGATTCTGCCGCCGGCATCGTCACTGGATTCGCCCCGCAGCAGCGCCAGATAAGCCAGCACGGGCTCGGCGGCCCGGGTATCCGGTATATCACTGCGGGAACGCGGGTGCTGGACGATCAGATTGCCACGCTCGTCGAAGGCATAGACGATGCTGTGTTCCCACAGGTGGTCGAGACGGAACATGCGTTGCATTTCCCGCTCAAGGTTCACGCTGAGCTTGAGTGCGGCAATCACTTCATTGCCATGGAAAATCGGCTGCAGCAAATGCACAACCCCACCGGCCTCATACGTGGTGCCAGCGTCGTTGAGCAATGTTTCCTGGGCAAAGTAGTAAACGGGTTCCCCGCTGAACAGCCGGCGCAACAGGTCAGGCTGCAGTGCCAGCGGATCGGTCATCCCCAGTTCCGCCGTAAGCGACGACACCAGCCGTTTTCCGGCGCCATCCAGCACGGCAAAGCTAAGGTGCTCACTGTTATCCAGCAGGGGTGCCAGCTGGTCGGTGATCGCCAGCGCCGTTTGCAGACCGGCATTGAGTTCGTAATCGCCTCCCGGCGGCAACTGCCGGATTCGCGCCACCAGCAGGTCATCCCGCACCCAGCGCTGCAAAATCTGCTGGCGGCCTTCCAGCCAGCCTGACAGGTCATGATGGATCTGGTTGCGCGCCGTGAGCAGCTGGGCTTTCAGTTCACGCCGAAACACATCCTCCATCCAGCCGGACACAAAAAACAGCAGGGCACCGAGCATCGACAATACCAATGCGGTTGTCAGCATGACGCGATTTCGGCTGGACGACATAAGCTACCCGGAACGACACTCCCTGAACTTTGAGCGTAGCATCGATTGACCGGATTCTCTGGCTCCGGCGCGGGCAGCAAACCGCTCCACCCCGCTGCACCGCCTTGACGCGACCAAGTTTTGTACTAAATTCATTAGCAGAACGTCCTGCTGTGGGGTGCCATGTCCATACAAAACAAGCAAACCGTACTGGTCATCGATGACGAACCCCTTAACATCAAGGTGCTGTCCCAGGCGCTGTCGCCCTGGTATCGGGTCAAGGCAGCCACCAGCGGAGCAGACGGCATCCGGGTTGCCACCAGCGATGACCCGCCCGATCTGATCCTGCTGGACATCGCCATGCCTGGCATGGATGGCTACGAGGTTTGCGACCAGCTCAAATCCAATCACGCCACCAAGCAGATTCCCGTCATTTTCATCACTGCGCGCAATTCCACAGACGACGAAGCCGGCGGTCTGGAACGGGGCGCGGTGGACTACATCACCAAACCGTTCAGCCTTCCTATTGTCATGGCCCGCATCCGCAATCAGCTGCTGCTGAAAATCAAGACCGACATGCTGGAACAGCTGGTATCCATCGACAGCCTTACCGAGGTTGCAAACCGCCGCCGCTTCGATGAAATGCTGGATCAGGAATGGCGCCGCAGCGTGCGCAACGAATCGCCGTTGTCGATCATCATGATCGACGTGGATTACTTCAAGGCACTCAACGACAGCTTTGGCCATGCCGCCGGCGACGTCTGTCTCAAACAGATTGCTCTGGCCCTAAAAAACAGCCTGCGCCGTTCGTCCGACACCCTGGCCCGCTACGGTGGCGAGGAATTTGCGGCGATTCTGCCCAACATCAGCCATGCCGATGCCATGAAGCTGGCCGAGCAGATGCGTCACAATGTTGAGGCATTGGGGATTGCACACCCGCGTTCACCGCTGGGCCCCCATGTCACCGTCAGCCTGGGGCTGACCACTGCACAGCCAAAAATGCATGAATCACCAGCGCAGCTGCTGGTCCAGGCCGACGAGATGCTGTACCAGGCCAAACAGGAAGGACGTAACCGGATCAAGGGAGCGAATCTGGCCGCAAACGCGTCGTGACGGCACGAATACACTGAGCGGAAAACCGAAGTCCGGCCGATAAATTGAGACAAGACCGAAATAAAAAGCGGGAGCCTTTGAGGGGCGTCCCGCTTTTTATTTGTACTTGATAACTGGTTTCACACCCCGAATCAGGCGTCTTCCAGCTCCACTTCTTCAGATGCAGAGGGCAGCGGCAGATTCGAACTGAGCATGTGGGTACGGATTTCCCGTTCGATAGTCTGCGCAATCTGCGGATTGTCTTCCAGGAATTTGGCTGCGTTCGCCTTGCCCTGACCGATCTTGTCGCCTTTGTAGGCATACCAGGCGCCGGACTTTTCCACGAATCCGCACAGCACACCCAGATCCAGCACTTCGCCCATGCGGTAGATGCCCTTGCCGTACAGGATCTGGAATTCAGCCTGCTTGAACGGCGGCGCCACTTTGTTCTTCACCACCTTCACGCGGGTTTCGCTGCCCACCACTTCCTCGCCCTGCTTCACCGCGCCGGTGCGGCGGATATCCAGACGCACGGAGGCATAGAACTTCAGCGCATTACCACCGGTGGTGGTTTCCGGGTTGCCGAACATCACGCCGATCTTCATGCGGATCTGGTTGATGAAGATCACCAGACAGTTGGCCTGCTTCACGCTGCCGGTGATTTTACGCAGCGCCTGCGACATCAGACGGGCCTGCAGACCCACATGGCTGTCGCCCATTTCGCCCTCGATTTCCGCGCGCGGTACCAGCGCCGCCACCGAGTCCACGATGATCACGTCCACCGCATTGGAACGCACCAGCATGTCGGTGATTTCCAGCGCCTGTTCGCCAGTATCCGGCTGCGACACCAGCAGATCGTCCACATTAACGCCCAGCTTGCCGGCATAGCCCGGGTCCAGCGCATGCTCAGCATCCACGAACGCGCAGGTCAGCCCCTGGCGCTGCGCTTCGGCGATCACACTCAGGGTCAGGGTGGTTTTACCGGAGGATTCCGGACCAAAAATTTCCACGATCCGGCCCTTGGGCAGGCCGCCGATACCCAGTGCGATATCCAGGCCCAGCGAGCCGGTGGAAATTGCGGGGATCGCAATATGCTGCTGATCGCCCATGCGCATGACCGCACCCTTGCCAAACTGACGCTCAATCTGGGCCAGAGCCGCGCCAAGCGCCTTTTTCTTGTTGTCGTCCATTCGATTCGTCCTCGCTTTCAGTTAGCTGATTAGCTGTTATCCAGTTATCGATCACCCAAACCAATACTGTATATTTAAACAGTATAACTGTAATAGTTCAAGTGTCATTCATCCACTGTGACGACAAAATCCTGTGCCGGCTGCTGATCCAGCCAGTCGCGAATCCGCACCAGCAGGCCCTGCAGCGCCAGCGACACCGAGGCCGACCGCACATCGCGCCGGTCCCCCGGCAGGCAGACCTGACAGCTGTCCACCCGGCCCTGAATACTCCAGGCCAGCCAGACCGTGCCTACCGGTTTTTCCTCGCTGCCCCCATCTGGCCCCGCAATGCCACTGATGGACACCGCAAAGGTGCCACGGGACCGCTTCAGCGCACCCTTGGCCATCTCCTCCACCACCGCCTTGCTCACCGCACCGTGCTGCTCCAGGGTTTTGGGGCGCACGCCCAGCATCTCGCGCTTGGCATCGTTGGAGTAGGTGACGAATCCACGGTCGAACCAGCCGGAGCTGCCGGCAATCTGGGTAATGGCTTCCGCCACCCAGCCACCGGTGCAGGATTCTGCTGTCACCACATACAGACCCCGGCCACGCAAAAGGGTACCCAGTTGGGTGGCGAGTGCTTCGATCAACAGGGTCTGGTCTGCGTAGGTAAGCATCGAAATCCGTTTTGGCTGGATGAAAGGGAAGAGCGGAAAATGGGCCTGATTGTACCTGTTCCCCCCAGGGCGGACCATGGCGTCATCCGGCATTTTTCCGGCCCCTGTCAACCGGTTCCAAAGCCGCCACGAACGCGTACAATGACGGCTTTTGACCGAGCCATTCCCGATTTCGCAGGCCGCCATGTCCATCGTCGAAGAACAGTATTCCCAGCACACCCCCATGATGCAGCAATACCTGCGCATCAAGGCCCAGCATCCCCACGAACTGGTGTTCTACCGCATGGGGGATTTCTACGAACTGTTCTACGGCGACGCCCAGAAGGCCGCCGACCTGCTCGACATCACCCTCACCGCCCGCGGCCAGTCCGGCGGTGCACCGATCCCCATGGCGGGCGTGCCCTACCATGCGGCGGAAAATTACCTGGCGCGGCTGGTGAAGCTGGGCGTGTCAGTGGCGGTGGCGGAACAAATGGGCGATCCCGCCCTGGCCAAAGGCCCTGTGGACCGCAAAGTAGTGCGCATCGTCACCCCCGGCACCATCAGCGACGAAGCCCTGCTGGACGAATCCCAGGACAACCTGCTCTGCGCCATCACCCAGCATGGCGAGCGTTACGGCATCGCCCACCTCGACATCAGCAGCGGCCGTTTCTTCGTCTGTGAAGTGGAAGGCGAAGCCGCGCTGGAGGCCGAACTGGGCCGCATCAACCCCGCTGAACTGCTGGTGGCGGAAGACAGCCACGTTCTGAAAAAAGTGCAGAACCGCCGTGGCGTGCGATCGCGTCCAGTCTGGGAATTCGACACCGAATCCGCCCGCCGCGCCCTGATCCAGCAATTCGAAACGCAAGACCTGAAAGGTTTCGGCTGCGACCATCTGCCGCTGGCCATCGCCACCGCCGGCTGCCTGCTGCAATACGCCAAGGAAACCCAGCGCGCCGCCCTGCCCCACATTCGCGGCCTCAGCCTGGAAGCCCAGGACGACTGCGTGATCCTGGACGCTGCCACCCGCCGCAACCTGGAGCTGACCGAAAACCTGAAAGGCGACGATCAGCACACCCTGGCCTGGGTGCTCGACAAAACCAAAACCGCCATGGGCGGCCGCATGCTGCGGCGCTGGATCAACCGGCCCTTGCGTAAAAGAAAGCTGCTGCTGGAACGCCAGAACGCCATCGCTGCCCTGCTGCAAAACTATCAATATGAACCGGTCCAGGCAGTCCTGAAACAGATCGGTGACATCGAACGCATTCTCGCGCGCATCGCGCTTAAATCCGCCCGCCCGCGCGACCTCTCCCGTCTGCGCGATGCGCTGAACCTGCTGCCATCGCTGCAGAGTGAACTGGCGCAATTTGCAGAACCCGTCATCGCCCGGCTCGGCGAGCGCATCAGTCTCTATCCAGTGCTGGCGGAAACACTCACCAAAGCCCTTGTGGAAACCCCGCCCGTCCTCATGCGCGACGGCGGCGTCATCGCCACCGGCTACGATGCCGAACTCGACGAACTGCGCGCCCTCAGCGAAAACGCTGGCCAGTTCCTGCTGGATCTGGAAGAACGCGAAAAGGCTCGCACCGGCATTTCCACCCTGAAAGTCGGCTACAACCGCATCCACGGCTACTACATCGAAATCAGCCGCGCCCAGGCCAAGCAAGCGCCGGACGACTACATGCGCCGGCAAACGTTGAAGAACGCCGAACGCTACATCACGCCGGAACTGAAAGCCTTCGAAGACAAGGCCCTCAGCGCCAAGAGCCGCGCCCTGGCCCGTGAGAAAGGACTTTACGACGCCCTGCTCGACATCATCTCGGAACAGATTTTCGAACTGCAGGAAAGCTTCGCAGCCGTGGCGGAACTGGACGTCCTCGCCAACCTGGCCGAGCGCGCCGACGCCCTCGCCCTGTCGCGCCCGGAACTGTCCGACGAACCCGGCCTGCACATCATTGCCGGCCGCCACCCGGTCGTGGAGCAGGTGCTCGACGAAGCCTTCATCCCCAACGACCTGATGCTCGACAGCCACCGCCGCATGCTGATCATCACCGGCCCCAACATGGGCGGTAAATCCACCTTCATGCGCCAGACCGCGCTGATCGCCATCCTCGCCCACATCGGCAGCTTCGTGCCCGCCGAGCATGCCAAAGTCGGACCGGTGGACCGCGTCTTCACCCGCATCGGCTCCTCCGACGATCTGGCCGGCGGCCGCTCCACCTTCATGGTGGAAATGACCGAGACCGCCAACATTCTCCACAACGCCACGCGCCAGAGCCTGGTGCTGATGGACGAGATCGGCCGTGGCACCAGCACCTTCGACGGCCTGTCCCTGGCCTGGGCCTGCGCCAATCACCTGGCGGTGAAAATCCAGGCCCTGACCCTGTTCGCCACCCACTACTTCGAACTCACCCAGTTGCCCGACACCGTGCCCCACACCGTCAATGTACACCTGTCGGCGAAGGAAACCGGCGACACCATCCTGTTCCTGCACAAGGTCATGGAAGGCCCCGCCAGCCAGAGCTACGGCCTGCAGGTGGCGAAGCTGGCCGGCGTGCCCGCCCCCGTCATCAGCAATGCGCGCAAGAAACTCAACCAGCTGGAAAAGCAGGACCTGAACAACCAGGTGCTGGCCAACGCCAACGCACCCCAGCAGGCCGACCTGTTCAGCGAACCCGCCAAGCCCCATCCGGCGGTGGAAATGCTGGCCAAGCTCGACCCGGACGCCATCAATCCGCGTCAGGCCCTGGATCTGCTCTACAAACTGAAGGACATGACCGAAAAGTCATAGCACTGTTAAAACTTTGGCCAGTCACCTAAACTGGCCAGCATGTCTGTGCGGTCTGAAAAGTGCTGCCGGCCGCTACAGCCCGCTCCATGACCGCTTTCACCTAAAAGTCACCGGCGCAGGCAGAAATTGCAGGAAAGCCGAGGCAACACAATCACTTTCGTTGACCGGCCAAGTTGCTTGGAAGTGCGGGACGGATTAGACTCCCCCGCGTTTATCTGGAGAGGGTGCGAAACCATGACCTTTGTTGTTACCGAAAACTGCATCAAGTGCAAATACACCGACTGCGTTGAAGTATGCCCTGTTGACTGCTTCTACGAAGGCCCGAATTTCCTGGTTATCCACCCTGACGAGTGCATCGACTGCGCCCTGTGCGAGCCGGAATGCCCCGCCAACGCCATCTATTCCGAGGACGAGGTTCCCGCCGACCAGCAGGAATTCATCAAACTCAACGCCGAACTGGCGGAAACCTGGCCGAACATCACCGAGAAGAAGGAGCACCTGCCCGACGCGGAAGAGTGGGACGGTGTGGAAGGAAAATTGAAGCATCTGGAGCGCTGATCAATCGGGGAGTTCAACCCGACCCTGAGCAGTCAGTCATGGCGGAAAACGGCGACTACCATGCCGCCGAGAAACAAAAAAAGGCGGTTTTACCGCCTTTTTTCATGCCTTGAATTTTCATGCCTAGAAAAAACCTCCCAGCGCTGCCACTGCAGTCGCCGGGGGATGGAAAGAACGGGTAAACCAGAATGGGAACTCCCTTCCCGCTGATGTATCCTGCTTTTACATCCTTGTCCGGCACATCCATTGCCGATATTCCCTGAGGCATCCTGCCTTGAAAATCAATAATATAGTGATGCCAAATGCGGACAATAACCCCCGCCGCACCTGACACAGGCCCTTGCACAATGAGGCCAACTGAATTCCAACAATATCAAGTAGATAAAGGCCCTAACTTGGGTAAGCGTCAATTTTCCCGCACTTCGCAGGACAGCTCTCCTACAGATTCATGGGAAATGTCTTACAGGACGACAGGGCAATTCGCCGGCACAATTGGTTCGCACGTTGCGAACCGCGGAAGTCTCAGATGAAAGGCGGTACGAGGCAGTAATAACCGGAGGGGAAGATCCAGAAACGAAGAAGGGCGGATACAAGTATCCGCCCCCTCCAGAGAATCCGTTCCTGCATATTGCTCCCGCCTGATCTCACCACTCCATGGTCAGCAGTCCCTGCTGTAAATCAGGCTTTTTCCCTGGGACACAAGAACAAATCCATTTGGTGATCACCTTCAGTTGCATCCATGCCCGCTACCTTGCGGATAAGATCCTTTTCCCGAGAACACTAGCAGACGTCCTGTCCGATCCCTGTTCACTGAAGATGTTCCATGTGCGTCATCCATCGTGCACAAGGGGAATTCTATTGAAACCATTGACGTCCTCAATCAGGTGCAAACAGACGGAATCAGATCTCACAACTGGCGCCTTTAACATTTCATTAAATATCAATATGTTACGAGCCGTGATTGCGATAACGCCGGAAAATTAACGCCTGTAGCTGACAGTAAAGTGAGATATCTCTTACACGGAGGTCGGCGAAATTCCTACACGCCAGATTCGTTCACCCCGTTTCAGGCTTCCATTTTGCCCAGGGAACGAACCTGGATCGCGTCCACACCGGGGCTACCCAGCGTATCCGAGATCACCACCACCAGATCGCCCGGCGAGAAATCGCCACTCGCCAGCAATAGCTCGAACGCCTTGGCCAGGGTTTTCTCCGGATCCTTGCTGAATATCAGCTTGTGGGCGTACACATTGCGGTTCAGCGCCAGCTGGCGACGGGTACGCCCATCGTTGGTGAAGGCGTGGATAGTGGAATGCAGCGGATGACAGTTGGTCACGTAGTTGGCCATGCGTCCGCGCCGGGTGATCACCACAATCGCTTTCACCGGAATCGATTCCGCCAGATGCACCGCGCTGGCCGCCAGATTCTGCTTGTGGTCCGACGTTTCGAGTTGCGCAGTGAAATTCAGGCCGCGATGCTTTTCGATGGTGGTCGCGATGCGCACCATGGCTTCCACGCATTTGACCGGATATTTGCCCACGGTAGTTTCGCCGGACAGCATGATCGCATCCGCTTCTTCATACACCGCGTTGGCCACATCGGTGACTTCGGCGCGGGTGGGCATGGGATTTTCGATCATGGATTCCAGCAGGTGGGTAGCAACAATGGTGCGCTTGCCTTTCTGGGCACACAGGCGAACGATGCGACGCTGGATATTGGGCAGCTCCCAGAAATCCACTTCGACGCCCAGATCTCCGCGCGCAACCATGATGCCGTCGGAGACATCGATGATCTCTTCGATGTTGTCGACACCTTCCTGGTTTTCAATTTTCGAGATGACTTTTACCTTGCCGGCCTTGTCACCCAGCAGTTCATTCAGCTGTGCAATGTCCGATGCCTCGCGCACGAATGACAGCGCGATGAAATCCACGCCCATTTCCACACCGAACAGAATGTCCTTGCGATCCTTTTCGGTGATTGCCGGCAGATTCACCCGAATACCGGGCAGGTTCACATGGCGCTTGCTTTTCAGGACGCCACCGTCAATGACCTTGCAGCGCATCACGCGATCGTGCTTTTCGAGGATCTCCAGATTGATGAGGCCGTTGTCCACCGTGAGACGATCGCCGACCTTCATGTCGGTGATCAGGTCGGCGT
>JBMOPR010000584.1:0-11625 GCA_049323075.1 Pseudomonadota bacterium | reverse complement strand
GCCCGCATCATTACCTATTCCTCCGGTACCGAGGAACGCAACTTCACCCTGGGCCAGACCCAGTACCGTTATGATTTCCTCAACCGTGCCAGCACCACTGACGGCAATGGTGAACCGTCTCTGACCACCAATGCGGACGACGAAGATTTGCAGGCCACTTTGCAGCACGTGGTGGTGACCTTCTCCCCCGTTGCCGGCCGCCGCATCTATGTGAACGGCGTGTACACCGGTGACGCCGACAATGTCGATGGCGGCAACATCAATGGCTGGGATGACGGTTTCGCCTTCATGCTGGGCAGTGAATCCTCCGGCGCCCGTCAGTGGGAAGGCATCATCCGCTTCGTCTCCATCTACAACCGGGTGCTGACGTCCGATGAAATCACCACCAACTTCGATGCGGGCGTGGGCGAGAAATACTACCTGATGTTCAATGTCACCGACCTGGTGGACATCGACGACGGCTTCAACAGCTACGTGGTATTCGAGACCAGCGTGTTCGACAGCTACAGCTACCTGTTCAACCAGCCGTTCCTGTACCGTGTCCGCGCCAGCGGTACGCCGCAGGATGCCGTGCAGGATTCCTACAGCAATATTCCGGTGACGGGCATGCGTGTCGGCATCAACGGCAAGGAACCCAACGTGGGCCAGGCCTATGCCAAGCTGAACACCAACCTGGATTCCAGCCAGTATGGCGAGATGGGTCAGGTGCTGGCCAACATCGGCACCGTGCTGCCGCTGGAAGGCGGTTCCAACTCGGATGAATTCTTCCTGACCTTCGAGCGCATCGGTGACAACACTGACGTGCGGGTGGCCGGCACCGTCAGCCCGGTACCGCCCACCGCGGGTGATGCCGAGCCGGATATCGGCCTGCGCAACTTCGCCGAAATCAGCGCCAGCATGTCGAAGATCACCGGCGTGCCTGTCACCAACGCCAATGTGGTAACCACCTACAACACCGTGAAGCAGCAGTTGCCATCTTCCGTGTCGGTGGAAACCTTTGTCTCGGCGCAACAGATGGGCGTGGCGCAGCTGGCAATCGAATACTGCAGTGCGCTGGTGGATGATTCTGCCCTGCGCAGCGCCTTCTTCCCGGGCTTCTCCAACTTCAACACGGCAGTGGCGTCGGCATTCGATACTACGCTGGAACAGGATCAGATCATCAATCCGCTGTTCGACAAGGTGGCGGGCGGTATTGGCAGTCAGCCGGGCGATGCGGAAATGAAAGCGGAACTGGCGGACCTGATCGATCTGCTGCGTGCACGTCATGCTGCCGGCACTGCGACCGATACGCAGAAAATCGTTAAGGCCACCTGCGCCGCCGCGCTGGGTTCGGCCGCTGTACTGGTGCAGTAACGGGACCGGATTTTGAGGGTATGACCATGAAAAACAAAAAGCGGAATCTGAATCCCAACGCGCCATTGCTGCATGCGGATCACGCGCGCCCGAAAACCCGTCGCGATTTCATCCGGCAGGGGTTGCTGACCGGCGCGGCCACCGTGCTGGGCCCCAGTCTGCTGGGTCTGTTCGCCAATCCGCGTCAGGCCTATGCGCAACTGGCCGGTGACATCAACACGCTGCGCACCAACTGCGGTATCACCGTGCAGGGTGCCGGCAAAATCCCGTTCATCTGTTTCGATCTGGCGGGCGGTGCCAATATCGCCGGCTCGAACGTGCTGGTGGGGCAGCAGGGCGGACAGGAAGATTTTCTCACCACCGCCGGTTACAGCAAGCTGGGCCTGCCCGGTGACATGGTGCCTGCCATTACCACCGTGCAGAACACCACCACCACAGCCTTCATCAATAACCAGCTGGGCCTGCTGTTCCACACCGACAGTGCCTTTCTGCGCGGCATCCTGAACAAGGCATCGCCGGCTGCGCTGGCGATGACGGACGGTGCTGTGATTCCGGCCCGTTCCGAAAACGACACCGGCAACAATCCGCACAACCCCATGTACGGCATCTGGAAAGCGGGCGCCGATGGCGAGTTGCTGACGCTGGTCGGATCGCGTCCGTCGGATTCCGGCGGCAACTCCATGGCACCGGCGATGATGATGGACCCCAGCGTGCGTCCTACCAAGATCGACCGTCCCAGCGACGTGACCGGCCTGGTGGATACCGGCAAGCTGGTGGGTCTGCTGGATGTGGTGAACGTGATGGAATCCATCGCCCGCATCAGCGAGCAGAAGATGACGAAGCTGGACCCGATTGCCGGCGTGACCGTCAGTCGCGAAGACACGATTCGCGAGCTGGTGCGCTGCGGCTATGTGAAGAGTGCGGATCTGGCGGACCGTTATGGTAATCCGGCCACGCTGAATCCGGTGGCCGATGTGGATATCGTCGGAGCCGCCGGCATTTTTTCCACCAATGATTTCAATAGCGATGGTGAATTCCAGAAAACAGCGTCGGTGATGAAGCTGGTGGTGAACGGCTATTCCGGCGCCGGCTGTATCACCATGGGCGGTTTCGACTACCACACCGGTGATCGTGCAGTAGGTGAAGAACGGGATTTCCGTGCTGGCCAGTGCATGGGCGCCTGTATCGAATATGCTCATCGCGTGGGCGTGCCGTTGATGCTGTACGTGTTCAGCGACGGTTCGGTGGCCAGCAACGGCATGGTGGATGATTCCGCTGAAGGCCGTGGCAAGGGCGTCTGGACCGGCGACAACCAGTCCACCGCTGCCTCGTTCTATCTGGTGTACAACCCCGGTGGTCGACCGACACTGATCGGCAGTGATGCAGCCCGTCGCCAGATCGGCTGGTTCCGTGGCAACGGCGATGTGGAAACCGCATCGAGTCCCGCCGCCAACAACGTAAACCTGCTGGTGGAAACGGTCGCGCTGAATTACATGGCGCTGCACGGCGATCAGGCCCAGTTCACCACCCGTTTCCCGGGCCAGGGCCTGGGCAATGGCACCATGCGTGACAGCCTGTTGTCGTTCAATCCGATCGTGAATGGCGTTATCGGCAGCTGATGGCACCCATCTGAGCTCTCGTAAATCAGCAGCACAAGAAGGCCCGGTTCGCCGGGTTTTTTTGTGTTTGTGTCACTCTGCTCTGGCTAGGCATATCAGCATACGCTGAAAGCCAATACCTGCACCAAACGGCTGTTTACAGACGGTCTCCGGACAAACCGGCCAGCATTCGTCTCATACCTTCCCATCAAAGGCCGATACTTACAAGATCTGGCATATCCCCCGCGCTAGCATAACTAGCAAAGTCTGGACGTTTGGGTGTCACTTTATTCTGATCAGTCAGATGACGTCCGCATGTTTGAATAACAAAAATAATCCGGGAGCCCTTTTCGATGAGGCCAGGTCGAGCTGTTTGCTACATCACGGTGTTGCTGGCAACACTATATGGTTGCAAAATGCCGACGGCCAACCACGTGGAAATGGGGTTGCCTGGCGTCGGATTGGAACACGGCAATTTCTACGCAAACGGGTTTCCCACCGATTTGCGTCGCGACGATCAGGGCAACATCGACATCGACGACTTTCCCCGCCAGGTCCATTGGCTGACAAAGCGCTACGTCAAGGCTATTCAGGAGATGGCGAACGGCTATCATACTGTCATGCCGGTGTACTTGCCGTTCGCAGCGGCGATCGACCTGGGTGCCATGTCCGACAACGATATGGATTACACCGATCCGCAGTCGCCGGTGCAATTGATTGATGTCGATATCGAATCACCGGAGTATGGACGACGCTTTCCTCTGCAGCTCTCGCAAACCAAAATACCTGACACCTATCGGCCAAAACATCTGCTGCAGGTAATCCCCACGCTCGGCATCAGTTTGCGCCCCAACACCACTTATGCGTTGATCGTGTCAAACGCTGCACCGCTCACAGGATTGAATTATTGGGAGCAGCATCCGCAACTGTCTGCCGTATTGATTCCCTCGCGCAATGAGGTGCCGCTGTCCGATACCGTCAATGCCGTCTATGAGCCCTTGCGCAACTATCTGACACTGCACAACATCGATCCAGGCAGTATCGTTGGTGCCACCGTCTGGACCACCGGCGATCCGCTTTTGCGCTTTCACCAGGCGTCTGAACAGGTAGCAATGCGGGCAGAAAAACTGCCCGAATTGCCCATCAGTGAACTGGATACGCTGGATGATTATCCTGGCTATTGTGTAATTCGCGGCTTTGTGGATTTGCCGAGCTATCAGAAAGGTGTGGCGCCGTACTGGCTGTCCGGTGGTGAAATTGAATGGAATGCGAACGGAGAGCCGCTGGAACAGCGCTCCCGTCGCGCCGAGTTTGTGCTGACCATTCCCAAGTTCACGCCAATGCCGGCTGCAGGATTTCCGTTGTTGTCCTATGTGCACGGTGCCAGCGGCAATGCCCGGCAGGTGTACGATCGCGGTGAATTCGATCATGTCGATCTTGCCCACTACCCCTATTACATTGGCAAGGCGGGTGAAGGCCCCGCGCAGATTGCAGCAGAGCGTGGCTGGGCCAGCAGCGGGCTGGCGGGGCATACAGCCCGCGATCATATCGGCCAGGTTCGCAGTCTGTTTGGTACGTCGGTCTACAACCTGTTCAATCCTGTAGGCTCGCTTGGCGTTTACCAGACGATGGCGTGGGAGCGAATTTATTTCCGCCGTATCATTGAGCGAATTGAAGTGAACCGCGCGCTGTGTCCCGACGCCGATCCGGGGCCGGGGCAAACGCATTTCCGTATTGATCCCGACATGGAAGTGAATTTGGGGCAATCCCAGGGTAACTGGGTCAGCTCGTTGATGGTGGCCGCCGACCCACGTCCTTATCAGGGCGTCATTTTTTCCGGTGCTGCTGGTACCTGGACTCGACTGTTCAACAACAATCCCGGTTTTGAGCTGACGATGAATACGGCCGTCATCAACCGGATACCGGTTCTCAACCTCGATGATGCACACCCGTTTCTGATGCTGATGGAATGGCTTCTGGGTCCGGTTGAAGCTGCGACGAACATTGAAACCCTGATGCGCTATCCCACCAAAACGCCGCCGCATGTGATTGGTTTTTCCGGCTACAATGACTACCTGTTGCCGGAAGCCACGCAGCGGCCATTCTTCATGGCGCTGGGATCAGATCTTGTCGGTGAGGATGTCGGTGCGTCCGCCCGGCGCACGTTCATGCCTCACATCAGCATCGCTGGGGCGCAACAGCTGGCCTATCCGGTTTCGAATAATTTCCAGGTGCCCGGCTATGGTCCGCGTATCAATGTGGTGATGCGGTATCGTGGCGACAATCCTGCGTTGCTGTACAACGGTCACGAAGTGCTGTTCCAGTCAGACGCTGTCAAACATCAGTACGGATGCTTTCTGCAGCATTTGGCCGCTGGAATCGCGCCTGTTGTCACGGAAGGTTTTGTGCAAGGTGATCCATGTCTGTAACGTCTGCGCTGGTGGCTACCATGACTGCCGTTTTATACGGTTTAGAATCTTCTTCGCCGAGTCACAAGATCAAAGTGAAGTGGAGCTTGTACGGCACTTGCTGCTCCACGCGCCTCCTTCAAGTAACAAATACCGCAAAATAATGCGTTCGACCGCTATCGATGGCGGCCGCGCCGGCCTTGGCTATCGGTAAATTTTCACCCATTCATGCAGGATCTCCTGTGTGCTAGAGCACGAGAAAATCCTGCTTTTGAAATCGGTTGCTTTTCGGGGGGGTGCCACGGTCACTGGTCCAGATTCTCCGCTGTGCCTGGTCGAGAAAGCCTGTTGCCACTTGATAAAAAATCAACAGCCTATCAACTTCCCATGCAACGCCACTGTACTGGCGCGAATAGCAGGCACGCAGCCCAGCGTCATTGCGCAACCCATGATGACAGCGAGCATCAAACCGGTATGGGGATGAATAAGGTCGGCACTCAGAAACAGGCCCCACTGCTCGCTTACCGGGTTTTGCAATAACAGAATTCCGCTCCACAGCAGTAACAACGCCAGCGCTGTACCCAGCGCCACCATCAGCAAGATTTCCATTTCAATAGCCAGCCAGATGAACAACGGGCCGGCGCCGATGGCGCGCAGAATGGCAAATTCCCGCTGCCGCTCCTTCAGCGAGGCCAGCAGCATGGTGCACATTCCCAGCAAGGACGCGAACAGTACCAGCCAGGCCACGATCTGCAGCGTGTTTTCCACGATGGCCATGGTGCCCCAGAGTTCGGTCAGGGTGACGCCGGGCAGTATTGCCATCAGCGGTTCCTGCGGATACTCGTTGATGGCGCGCTGCAGGCGGAATGTCGCCATCTTGGATCGCAATCCCACCATGAAAGCGGTGATGGTCCGTGGTCTTAGGTCCATGGCTTCCAGCGTTTCCCTGCGCGGAGACTGTCCCGGCATTTTTACGCCGTTCTGCCAGCCCACGTGAATGGCTTCGATGGCAGCCAGGTTCACCAGCAGTGTCTGGTCCACCGGTGTTCCCGTGGGTTCCAGAATGCCGCTGACGGTAAATGGCAGATCATCATGCTGACTGAAGCTGGCGGCGCCCAGTCCATGGGCGAGCACGACGGGATCGCCAACTCCGTAACCGAGTTTCGCCGCCACCTGTGCACCGAGCACCACATCGAACAGCCCGCTGAAGGGTTTGCCTGCCGCCAACGCCAGCGGCTGCTTCTGCCCATGGCGAAATCGGGTAAAGAAATCGGCTGAGGTGCCCATGACCCTATAACCCCGATGGGAGTCGCCCAGCGCAATGGGAATGGTCCATTCCACGTTAGGATCGTTTGCCACCTGCTGGTAACTGCTCCAGTCGATATTGTTGGTGGCGTTGCCAATGTGAAAGACGGCATACAGCAGCAGATTCACCTGACCGGTACGAGCGCCCACGATCAGGTCAACACCGGACACTGTCTGACTGAAATTGCGTTTGGCTTCATGGCGAATGTGATCTACGCCCAGCAGCACCAGCACACTGACGGCGACGGAAAAGACTGTGAGAATTGCTGTATCGCTGCGGCTGAGCAGGCTGTTCCAGGCGAGTTTAAAAAACATGGTGAGTATGCTGCGCACGATTGATGGAATCCAGTGTGACCACCCGGGAAAAATGCTGCGCCAGTTGCATGTCGTGACTGACAAATATCAGGGTGCTGTTTTGCCGCTGGCAAAGTTCCAGCAGCAAATGAATAAAGCGATCCCGCAACTCGGAATCAAGGGCGGACGTGGGTTCATCTGCCAGTAGGATTTCCGGATCGTTAATCAGGGCCCGGGCGATGGCCACGCGCTGCTGCTGGCCCACGCTGAGCTGATCGGCCCGCTGCCGCAGCAGCGTGTTGCTGAGCTTGAGTGAGTCGAACAGCCGCTGTGCTCTTTCTTCAGTGGCACTGCGCGACAGCCCTGCAAAATGGCTGGCCATCTGAATGTTGTCAATCACGCTCAGATAGGGAATCAGATTGAATTGCTGGAACACCATGCCGACATGCCGAGCGCGGAAGCGATCGCGCTGGCGTGATGACAGTGCGGCGAGATCCTGATTGAGTAGTCGCACAGTATCAATGGGTGCAGCAAGCACACCCGCAAGCAGGTTCAGCAGGGTGGATTTGCCGGAACCGGAAGCGCCCTTCAGGAACATCTGTGTACCTCGATCTACCTGCCATTGCGGTATATCGAGGACGATTGCCCCCTTGCTTGAATAGGCAAACTGCAATCCCGAAATTGCAATGGCGGTCTCATACGATTTAGGGGTGCCAGGGATCGACGACAACAAAAACTGAACCTCACTCACTTGAAACGCGAGCTTGCGCAGCGCGGAACCTTTTGTTAACCACAACGAACCTTTGACAAGGAATCAGGTTGACATTTTGGGTGAATCAGTCAGGCACTGTTTCCAGAACCTGGCTGAACCGGGTTTAAAACGTCATCCGCAAGGAAAGCTCATAATTGCGTGGATTGGCAATCACCGCCTGACTGGCGTAATACCAAGTTGCATAAAACTCGTCGGTGGCATTCCTTACCCGGAAACCCACATCCGTATTCTGGTTGAAGCTGTAATCCAACGACAGATCCAGAGTGGTGTATTCGGGAAGTTTCACCGTGTTGGCATCATTAGTGTAGACCTCATCCACATAGCTGGCCCAGGCACCGAAAGCCCAGCTTTCATTCAGGTTGTAACGCGCCCCCAGATTGGCGGTCAGCGTGGGCACCCCAGGTGGCGTATTATCGGCGAAGGAAACTGGCGGATTGCCAGTGGAATAGTCATCGTATTGCGCATTGACGTAAGCAATGTTGCCATCAATTCGCCATTGAGCTGTGGGCAAAAGTCCTATGCTGAGTTCTACCCCCTCGGAAGACTGACTGCCAACGGGAAGGCGATTGCTTGGATTGAGTGGGTCCGTCACAAACAGGTTTTCTTTCTCGATCTCATATACAGCCGCGGTCCATTCCCCCTGCTCGTTCCAGAATGATTGCTTAAGACCCAGTTCAATCTGTTTCGCCGTGGTCAGATCCAGTTGACTTTGGTTGCGGTTCAATAGCAACAAGGTTCCGCCGGGTTCCGCCGCTGTCGAATAGGACACGTACACAGTAGTAGAGCTGCTGATATCGTAAACAGCGCCCGCACGCCAGGAATCGAATGAATGGGTTTTGGATTCGCTGGGGGAACCTGCCTGGTCGAGGTAAATCCAGTCAGTACTGAACTTGTCGTGACGCCATCCCCCCACCAGCTTGAATTGATCCGTGATGGACAGTTGATCCTCAAGGAAAACGGACCATTGATCGATGGTCACGTCGCGTGCCGGTGACTTGTAGACGCCCGCCACGCTGATGAAATCAACCACCGGCGGGTTGAAGGCATCGACTGTATCGCTGCCGGGGAATCCGTTGCGTTTGGTTTCAAATTCCGTTTGGTTGACATCCATCCCCACCACGATTCTATTCTGCATGGAACCGATACTGCCAACAACGAGTCCATCAAGACGATCGCCAATCAGTTGGTGATCGTGGTCAAGGTTACCCCACCAGGAGCGGGTGACGGTTTCCGGCTCACCGGCGTTGAGTTGGTAACTTTCTACGTTCCGCCAATTGCGATAGGAGTCGTAATAATAGATCTGGTTGCGGAGTTGAAATGCTTCCGATGGTTGCCAGTTGAGATTGGAGCGAAGCCAGAGGGTATCCGATTCGAAGACGTCGTCATTCAGATGGTTATAGTTGACCTGGCGCAGCGAGCGTTGCAGTTTGCCATCCACCATCGGGGTGCCCCAGTAAAAGTTGTCGCTCTCATCCTGCATCTTGTCCACTTCCAGCGTGGTGCTCAGATCGTCATTGATCTGAAACAACAACGAACCAGTGAAGCGGTCCAGTGCGTGTTCCTCGTCATCCACATCACTGCCATAGCGGCTGGTACTGATGTCGGCCCGAAATGCAATGACTTCATCGTTGATTGCACCACCCGTACCCAGGTGGAGACGATGGGAATCATAACTGGAAAAGGTGTAATCGACCTCCTCCGGTTGTTCGGAAAACGAGGCAGCCCGGGACACCAGATTGATAGTCGCGCCAGTTCCACCTTCGCCATTAAGCACGGAAGCAGGCCCACGTAACACTTCGACACGATCAACGTTGGCGGTGTCCATCACCCTCGCAGACATGCCCGTGCCACCCGGAACACGGACCCCGTCATAGAGCCAGGTAACACCGTTGTTGGTGAACCCCCGTACCGAGAACAGGCCCGGAGTTCCACCTGTGACTCCCCCGGTCACACCCGCTGCCTTGCTCACCGCCTCCACCACGGTGCGATCACCCCGTTCACGCATGCTTTCCCGGTCGATCACCTCGACACTGGCAGGTATTTCCTTGATGGAAACGCCCAACCGAGAACCAGTACTGTTTATGGATTCGAACGACGTGGTGTCCGCCTCCCTTTCCCCAATTACAGAAATGGCCGGTAACACACTGACCTGCTCCGCATAAACTAAAGTCGATCCATGAACGCACAAACCGCACAGTGCAAACTGCACCAGATTGAGTGAATATTTCGTCACGTTAATTCCCTATTGATTCTTAAATACATTGCTAACTCCACTGCCAGTTGCGTTCAGATTACCCGGTACTTACGCAACGACGTCGTAACCAGCCCGACTATCAGCGCAGCAGGCAACAGCAACTGGACACAGCGCATCAATAGATTCGCCAGCAATTGCCAGGTGGATTCCTCCTTCCAGTTGAAACGCGGCATTTCGGCGAAATCACCTTCCTTGATGGCCAGACCGGACAGCACTCGCGGTTCGAAGTACTCGCGCCAACGTTGGTGGCACGTAGCGATCTGCTCCTTGAACTGGAAATAGCGACGGGACCCGGTCCCACTCAGCGCCGTAATGCCTTCATAAGCGACGATGGCTGGAGAGACAAAGCCGAAGCGATCCACCAGCGCCTGTTGCCCGGCAAGCTGCCGATCAAAGTCGTCCAGCAGCACATTGATGCGGGCGTCAACGTCTTTATTCTCCAGATAAAAAGCCTTCAGGCGCTCCGGAATTTCCAGCTTGCCGTCTTTCGGCAGTAGCACTTCCGGATTGGTGGTATAGCGATAATCGGTACTCAGCAGATCGCTGTACCTGTTCAATCCTTCTATGGTCAGCAGCCGGGTTTGCGTAGCCAGTTCCACCCGCGACGGAGCAGGGCTGATTGAGGAAACCAGCAGATTGACGGCCACCGGTAAAATCAAGGTCAGCACAACCCAAGAACTCACCAGTAGCAGGGCGTTTCCTGCTGAAGAAAAACCTTTCACGTTGACCAGTGCCGTCAACGCAAACCAGAAAAGGCCATAAGCCGTAACGATCACCATCCAACTGACCGATAGTGGCCAGGCGTCCAACTGTCGAGCGGGTGGGAAGAAAATCCATAGCGCCAGTAACGGTAGCAGGGAGGCGCCGACAAGTAAGGGCAATGCCCGCGCCAGCAACTTGCCCGCCAGAAGTGAAGTAAGGGAGAGCGGATTGGACAGCACCAGCTTCAAGGTGCCACGCTCCCGTTCATCGGAAAGCAGGTTATAGCTCAGCGCGATGATCAGTAATGGCAACAGATATACCACAACGAAAACCGTATCCAATCGCCCGCTCATTAGATTCCAGGGGTTTTCGATTTCGCCGTCGTACATAAAGGTGGTTTTGTTGCGGTAACTGATCTGGTAGTGATCCGGCAGCATGTCTGATTGGCCCAGTGCCAGCGGCGACAGGGGTTGGGCCGGCATCATGGCGTACCGAGTTGCCAGACCACCGCCGACACTGGTCGGGTCGGCCGGATTGCCAAAAGGTTCCGGTTTCTCTTCACCTGCCATAATGCGGCGCAAAAGGGCGATGTTGTCCGCCTCGCTCTTCTCTTCCTGCAATAGCAATTTGGCCTGAGTGCTCATGCGCTTTTCAGTAACGACGATTCCGTTAAAAAGCCCGTAAGCGAGCACGCAAAAGAGAATGCCCAGTGTCAGCCAGAGGCTGCGATCCTTCAGAAGAATGCGCCACTCGTGGCGAAAGACCTGAACAAAAAATGCATATCCTGATGTCATCCTGTACTCCTCAGATCCGGCGCGGTACGGCAAGCCAGGCCAACACCAGCGATATCAACAACCCTGCACAGAGGACGCAGAAACTGCCAGCATTGGCAGGCAGTACCACCGCCAATTCAGGCAGTTTGTAATTGAAGGGGGGAAT
>JBMOPR010000583.1:4935-11641 GCA_049323075.1 Pseudomonadota bacterium | reverse complement strand
GATGGCCGAATCGTTGTCCTTGCGCACTTCCAGGCGCATGAAAATCCGGCCGGCTTTTGCCGCCTTCTGCTCTGCCACATCCAGCATCCGGTTGCCAATACCGCAACCATGGGCGTCAGGGTCCACCGCGATGGAATACAGCCGCGCCAGGCTCACCCCCAGGCGCATGAAAATCAGGATGTAGCCCAGCACCAGACCATTGTGATCCGCCACCAGCAGCAGGTTGTGATCGCTCTGGATCTGCATGCGGAAACTGCGCTTGCTCATGCGGTCAGTTTCGAAACACAGCTCTTCCAGCCGTACCAGGCCGGGCAGATCGTCCTCGGTGGCGGGGCGAATGTAAATTTCAGCAGGGTTGTATTTGGCGCTCATCAATTTTGCAGCAATCCTGTACAGGCCAGTTGAACCACCTGGCGCGCCCGCAGCAGCACCAGGGTCTGCCACTGGGATTCGCCGGGGTAGAAATGCAGCCGCAGGCGATCGCGCACCCGGGCAGAGGCAGGGTCATTCCAGTCGTGGGGGCCGGGCTTGCGCACGGCATGGTCCTCGCGCAGGGTACGCAGCAGACCGGCAATAGGGAAGGTGCCGTATTCCAGCGTCACATAACAGCTGTTGCGGCCCAGTATGGCGTGCCAGGCGTAATCCACCAGGCCCAATTTCGGCACCGAGCAGGAATTGCCTTCCTCCGGCACCGTTGCCGACGCGCCGAACCAGCGCCGCGCGGTGTGCAGACCCTCGCTGTTGAGCGGGTGGTCGCAGATCAGTTCGCCGTAACCGTAAGGCCCCAGCCCCGTGTGCAGATCGATCACCGCCACTTCACGGTTCGACCAGTCCCAGCGCTGCAGCACCCATTCCAGATTGCGGCGTGCCTGCCCCGGCGCATGGCCACCGTAGAACAGTCCATCCGCAAATTCATACTGGCCACCGCTGGCCGCCACTTCATAGTTGAACTGACCGTGCTGATTCATGTACTGCGCCAGCGTCGCGTCGGCCCGCTGCCAGTCGCCATCGGCGGGAATCAGCGCATCCGCCAGCGCGCGGTAGCCGTCGTTGCGCGGCAGCGGCTGGCTGAAATCCACGAAATTGCGGTTGATGTCGATGCCCTGCTCGTCAACACGGCGGCACCAGGCAAACCCCCAGGGATTCACCGCGTGCACGATGGCCAGCGCCAGCCCGTCCGGCAGCTTCGCCTCGCCGCTGGCCAGACGCCGCAGCAGATCGGTCTGGATCGCCGAACCGGCAAAGCCCTCCACCCCGTGCACCGCCGACAGCAGCACCACCACCTTGCGCGCGTCCTGATCGCCCAGCCACAGCACATCCGTGGCCAGGGTCTCGCCCAGAGGGCCCGAGCCGACGTAATCGAGGGTCTGCGAAAACACCGGACGGGGCAGCGTAGCCACCGTGTTCAGGAACTGCTGGCGGGCGCTGGCGTAAGTGTCGGAAAAGGCTGAGAGGGTCTGCTCGGACAAGAGGGGGGAGCGCATAGGCGGGACTCGCACTGCCAGTAAGAAAACTAGGGTAGCGCCCACCCCGCCTGTTTGCCAGACCCGGTTCACTTTTTTCTTTTTTCATCCTTGTAATCCGGGGAGCTTGAATCCAAAATGCCAAGGCATGCCAAAGAGTGCACTTCTTCGTTCTTCCCGTCGGTTCAGGTACTAATGTCAGAGCTATTAGTCGTTGTAGATTCTCTCAAAGACTGGGGTCCCTATTACCCCACGGAAAACGTCATCACGTTTGAGGACTACCTCGCCCGTCAGGAAGAAAACAAAAAGTCGCGCACCCGCGTCATCAACCTGTGCCGCAACTACAAATACCTGTCGAAGGGTTACTACTGTTCGCTGCTGGCCGAGGCGCGCGATCATCACGTGCTGCCGTCGGTGCGGGTGATCAACGATCTGAACCAGCGCTCACTCTACACCCTGCACCTCGACGATCTCGACGAAATCGACGCCAAGACCCTCACCCGCGGCAACGAAAACGACACCATCCACTTCCGCAGCTATTTCGGCAACACCAGCAACCCGGCATTCAAATCGCTGGCCAAGGAGCTGTTCGAAAAATTCCCCTGCCCGATCCTGGAAGTGGAACTGGCCTTTCACCGCCGCTGGGAAATCGAGAGCCTGCACGCGCTGTCGCCCCACGCGCTGGAGCGGGAAGAGGACGAAACCGAATTTGCCGAATCGCTGGACCAGTTCGCCCACAAGATCTGGCGCTCGCCCAAGTCACGCAAGCAGTACCGCTACGATCTGGCGATCCTGTGCAACAAGGACGAAAAGTTGCCCCCCAGCGACAAGACGGCCATCAAGCGCTTCATCAAGGCCGGCAACAAGCTGGGCATCGACGTGGAAGTAATCGACCGCAAGGACTACGTGCGTCTGGCGGAATACGATGCGCTGTTCATCCGCGAGACGACGGCCATCGACCATCACACCTTCCGCTTTGCGAAAAAGGCCGAAGCCGAAGGCATGGTGGTCATCGACGATTCCACGTCCATCCTGCGCTGCTGCAACAAGATTTACCTCACCGACCTGTTCAACGTGAACAAGGTGCCCACACCGAAAACCCTGATCCTGGCCAAGAACAGCAAAAAAGCGCTGGAACAGGCCGTGACCGATCTGGGCTTTCCCATGGTGCTGAAAATTCCCGACGGCTCCTTCTCGCAAGGCGTGTTCAAGGTGAAAGATCCGGAGGAATTCGAGCAGCGCACCACCGAGCTGTTCAAGAAATCCTCCCTGCTGCTGGCGCAGGAATACATGTACACGGATTTCGACTGGCGCATCGGCGTGCTCAACAACCGTCCGCTGTACGCCTGCCGTTACTACATGGCGAAGAATCACTGGCAGATCTACAACCACGGCAGCCCCAGCACTCGCTTCACCACCGGCGGCTACGACACCATGCCCACCTACGAAGTGCCAAAGGTGGTGCTGGATGCCGCCCTGAAAGCCACCAAGCTGATCGGCACCAGCCTGTACGGTGTCGACCTGAAACAGGTGGGCGACCGGGCAATGGTGATCGAAGTGAACGACAACCCCAGCATCGAATCCGATGTGGAGGACAAATACCTCGACATGCAGCTGTACGAACAGATCATGCAGGAGTTCGTCAACCGCATCGAAGCCAAGCGCGGCAACCGTTCCTGACCACCTGATTCTGACCGCAACAGCGCGCCCGCCATGGTGCGCTAGCAAATTGCTCCGCCTCTGACAATCCCACTTTCGTATTTCCGGAAACGGCCGCTGCCCCCGTAGCATGGCCATGACACTCCCATTCCCACGTCATCCGGAAAATGATCGCCATGCGCCAGCTGCTGCATTCCCAAACGTCGACCGGGACGGCTGGACGAGGCAATGACATGAGGCAGAGTTATCGCTGGCGGATGCTGGTTCTGGGGCTGGCTGCCATCGCCAGTGCACTGGTGGCGGAAGGCTTCGAAGCCTGGTCAACGCTGGCCAGTGTAAATACGGCGCTTTCCGGGCAGATCTCCCCCAACACGACCACCATCTCCGGCATTGCGCCAGCCGCAACGAACGCGAGTGATACCGAAACACAACGCCTGACCCAGCTGCATGCGTTGCACGCCCGGCTGCTGGCCCAACCCAACCGTACCGAATTCCAGCAGCACCTGCTCGATCACATCCAGGCAGCCAACCGCTTTCCGCCCAACAACCGATTATTTGCCGCCACAGAGCTCGATCCGGTCATCAACGCACTGACGCCGGACGAACGCCAGTCCGGCAGCGAAGACGGCCGCACCCGCCTCACCCTGCGTTGCGACAAGCGTCGCTACCTGCCCGGTGAAACCGCGACCATTCAAGCCTTCCAGACCGACGTGGACAGCGGGCGCAAAATTCCCGCGCAACTGAACGCGCAGCTGATTCTGAATGAAAACCGCGGCCTGGGCCCGGTGATATTTGCCGATCCCGACGGCGACCGGGTCTACACCGCCACGCTGAGCTCCCGGGGAGATCCGCCACTGCAGCAAGGGCGGTACAAGGTACGGGTGTCAACGGAAACCAACATCACTGACGCCGTGGCTTTTACCCTCACTGACGAACTGGCGCGTCTGACCGGACGCTATCGCGATCATATCGGCAACGGACATCTGGTGCTGGAAGCGGAAGTACAGAGCGAAACCCAAGGCTCCTATTTTCTACGGGCAACCCTGTATGCAGACGGTGCCGGCGGTGGCCTGTTCACGCAACAGCGCATGGAGCTTACGCCAGGACGGCAGTGGGTGGCGCTGTCGTTCCACGGCTATCTGTTCCAGCAACGGGCGCTGGACGGCCCGTACCGGCTGCAGAACATCACGCTGCAGCGGATTTCATTTCCCGCGTCCACCGGCACCCTGTCCCAGCCCGGTTACCGCACCAGGGCCTACAAGCATCGGGAGTTCAGCGCCCATCCTTATCTGGAACTGGCCGCCGCGCCGGACTGATGGTCAGGTACGCTTGCGCACCGGCAGCGACGCCACATTGTGCACATCAATCTGGCTGAAGGGAGTCACCCGGTTGCGGCCTTTTTCCTTCGATGCATACAGCGCCAGATCGGCACAATGCACCAGCTGTTCAACACCGCACTCCTCACCGGGCAAGGCTGTATAGATGCCCAGGCTGACAGTGACGCTCAGCGACTTGCCATCGGCCTCGACGGGCTCTGTTGCCACCGCCGCGCGAATCCGCTCTGCCACAATGGCCGCACCATCGGCATCGGTTTCCGGCAGCACCAGGCAGAATTCCTCGCCACCGTAACGGGCCACCCGGTCCGACGGCCAGCGGGTACTGGCACTGACACGCTGCGCCACCTGCTGCAGGCACACATCGCCAACCTGATGGCCATGCACGTCATTCACCTTCTTGAAGAAATCGATGTCGAGCAGAATCAGCGACAGCGGATGGCCATAACGTTTGCAGCGGGTCCACTCCTCGAGCAGCACCGCCTCCAGGAAGCGCCGGTTGTTCAGGCCCGTCAACTGATCAGTGTTACTCAAGGCCTCCAGCTTGCGATTGGCTTTTTCCAGTTCCTGCGTGCGCTCCTGTACCCGCTGCTCCAGTTCCTCATTCAGGCGACGGGTTACCTGCAGCGCGTCGGACTGCGCTTCATAACGCAGCTTGCGCTCGACGTTGATGCGTTCCGCCATCGCGAACGACAGCAACACCGCCTCCAGCACCGAGCCGAACTGCACCGAATATTCAGTGAACCAGTTGCTGGGCAACAGGTTCATCTTGTTCAGCGCCAGCACGACGGAACAGATCAGGAACGAGCCCCACGCAATGCAGTAATAGCGCGCGGTCGCCACGCCCCGATACCAGGCCACCACACCGGCGATCATGTCGGCGATGCAGGCGAACAGGCCAATGGGCACCAGCAGCTTGATGGTCACGTGGTAGGGCGCAAACGGCGCCACCACCAGCATGGCACCTCCCAGCAGCACAAAGGTAAGCAGCATTTTGTCGAGCCGGTTCGACAACTTGCCCAGACGCAGGAAACGTCGGGTGAACAGCGCACCGAACATGAGCGACGACGCCAGGAAGATAGGAATGGCGTGATCGTTCCAGGACACCGAGTGCGGCCACAGATAGCGGAAACCCTGCCCGCTCAACGCCGCCATGAATAGCGGCATCGACAGCACAAATCCCACGTAATAAAGGTAGGCACGCTCCCACAGCATGAAAAAGATCAGCAGGTTGTACACGACGATCACCACCATCGCGCCGTAATAAAAACCCTGCAGCAGATTGCTGTTGCTTTCGAAGGAGGTGAAGGCATCGTTCTGCCACAGTGCCAGGGGCGCCTGCACCGAACTGCTGGTCTGGATGCGGTAGTAAATGTCGAGGGTCTGGCCTGCATCCCAGTGCAGCGGCACCACGAAGAAGCGGTTGTCCAGCGGTCGCTGGCGGAAGGGATAACGATCCCCCATGCGGTAACGTTGCAGCTGGGTGGCACCGGAATAGACGTACACGTCGACATAATCCAGCACGGCGTAGGACAGCTCCAGCGCGCGCGCCTGCGGCTGCGATCCGGGATTGGCTATACGCAGGTGCAACCACCAGGCCGACGGGTTGTAGCCCTGCTTGAAGGCGTGGCTGTCGTTCTGCTGCCAGGCGGTGTCCGGCCGGCGCACATCATCGGCCGTCAGGTTGCCTTGCGGGTCCTCCACATAACGGACGGAGGTGTCGAGGGAAACACGATCTGCATCCTGCAGCACAAACGGGAGCACGGGGGAGGCACTGGCGCTGGTACAGAGCCAGGCGACCCAGAGCATCAGAACAAAGCGGAGCATGTAAACCTGGCCTCGGTTTGTTATTTATTATCAAACCATTGTTTGAAATCAGTGCATCCGCTGCAGACTTATCAGTCCTGCTTTGATAAAGCATAGACGATCGTCCAATAAAAATCGGCTAATTTGTGACCAGAGATTCATTTCCGGGGAAAGGGCGGCCTGCGGCCGGCTGGCAACGGACCCCCGATCTGTCAGGTCCGCTGGTGTACTGGCAGCGCCTCTACATTGCGCCAGTCGCCCTGGCTGCTACAGGTCACCCGGTTGCGGCCATTTTCCTTCGATGCGTACAGTGCCATGTCAGCACCGTGCACCATCTGCTCCAGGCTGCACTGGTCGCCGGGCACCGCGCTGAAGGTGCCCAGACTGACGGTAACCTGCAGCAAGCCGGTATCCGTTCTCACCGGCATATCCGCCACCGCCACC
>JBMOPR010000583.1:2560-4925 GCA_049323075.1 Pseudomonadota bacterium | reverse complement strand
CTCTGCCACAACAGCGGCGCCCTCCGCGTCGGTTTCCGGCAGCACCAGGCAAAATTCCTCGCCGCCGTAACGGGCCACCTTGTCCGACGGCCAGCGGCTGCCGGACATGACCCGTTGCGCCACTTGCTGCAGGCAGACGTCACCGGCCTGATGACCAAACTCGTCGTTCACTTTCTTGAAGAAATCGATGTCCAGCAGGACCACCGACAGCGGATGCCCGTAACGCTTGCAACGGTTCCATTCCTCCAGCAGTACGGCGTCCAGAAAGCGCCGGTTCTTCAGGCCGGTGAGCTGGTCGGTAGTGCTCAGTTCCTCCAGTTTGCGGTTGGCCTGTTCCAGCGCCAGGGTCCGCTCCTGTACCCGCTGCTCCAGTTCCTCGTTCAGGCGACGGGTTACCAGCAGGGCTTCGGTCTGGGCTTCGAAACGCAGCTTGCGTTCCACGTTGATGCGCTCCGCCATGGCGAAGGACAACAGCACGGCTTCCAGCATCGAACCGATCTGCATGGAATATTCGGTGAGAAAATTGGCCGGCAGCACGCCGAGCTTGTTCAGTGCAAACATCAGCGCACCCACCAGAAAGGCACTCCAGGCGATCAGGTAGTAGCGTGCATTCGGCACCTGGTGGAACAGCGCCAGCACACCCACCACCATGTCCAGAATGATGACAAACAGTCCCAATGGCACCAGCAGGTGGATCGAGATGTAATACGGCATCACGAAAGCCAGCACACCGCAGGTACCGGCACAGGCAGCCGATACCAGCAGCATTTTATTCGCCAGCGGGGACCATTTGCCCACCTGCAGGAAACGGCGGGCAAACAGGGCGGCAAACATGAAGGCGCTGGCAAGGAAGAACGGAATCGCGTGATCATTCCAGGCCACGGCATCGGGCCACAGATAGCGAAAACCCTGCCCGCTCACCGCCGCCATGAACATCGGCAGCGACATCACAAATCCCACGTAGAACAGGTAGCTGCGCTCCAGCAGCACCAGGAAGATCAGCAGGTTGTACACCGCAATCACCACCATGGCACCGTAATACAGGCCCTGGGCGATATTGCTGTTGTTTTCCGAGCGGACAAACGCATCCTGCCGCCACAGGGTCAGTGGCGCCTGCACCGCACTGCTGGTCTTGATGCGGAAGTACACATCCAGCGTCTGTTCCGGTTGCCACTGCAACGGCAACACGAAAAAGCGACTGTCCACAGGACGCTCGTGATAGGGATACAGATCGCCCAGCTGGAAGGTCTTTAACGCGTCGGCCCCGGCGTACACATGCACATCGACATAATCCAGCACCGCATAGGACAGTTCCAGATAGCGTTCCAGCACCTTGTCGCCATCATTGCGCAACTGCAGATGCAGCCACCAGACGGAACTGCTGTAGCCCTGGTTGAAGGCGCCACTGCCGCCGGCCTGCCAGCCGGCATCCCGCCCCTGCAGGTCGGACACCGTCAAGCGGCCCTGGGGATCTTCCAGATAGCGCACCGCATGGTTCAGGGGGACCCGGTCGGCAGACCCGCCAATCTGCAGCAGCAACGGCGCCATCGCCGTATCCGCCAGGGCAGCGCCTACACCAAACCAGACCAGACAAAGGGACAAAAGAACGCGCAGCATGCAGGCGGACCTCGGCTTCAGGAGAAAGAGAACGGGTTTACAACCGGTCGCATCCAGCGCTGACTGATAAGTTCCATTACTCAAGAATAGCCGACTCGCTGGAACAATCTTGCCTTTTTGTGCCAGGAGGGGCACCGCACCCGGCTTGCCAGCGGTACAGTGATCCGCCATGCTGCCCTGATTCGAACCCCGTACCGGAGCCAACCCCATGAAAATCCTGGTGGATGCCGACGCCTGCCCCAATCCGGTCAAGGAGATCCTGTTCCGGGCAGCAGACAAGCGCGCCGTGGAAACCCTGCTGGTGGCCAACCAGCGCGTCAACGTGCCACCCTCCCCCCACATCCGCGCCATCCAGGTGCCAAAGGGCTTCGACGTGGCCGACAACGAAATCGTACTGCGGGCCGAGCCGGGCGATCTGATCATCACCGCCGACATTCCCCTGGCTTCCGCTGTCATCGACAAGGGCGCCTTCGCCCTCAACCCCCGGGGCGAGTTCTACACCACTGAAAACATCCGCCAGCGCCTGAACATGCGGGATTTCATGGAAACCCTGCGCTCCAGTGGCATCCAGTCCGGTGGACCGCCACCGCTCACCCAGCAGGACCGCCAGGCCTTCGCCAATGCACTGGATCGCTTTCTGACCAAAAACAGCTGAAACTGATCAAGGCATGAGCGCCCATAAAACAGTTCAGTCTATACCCTGCACCTGCATATAGATTTTCTATCCTGAAAATACAGACAATCAATT
>JBMOPR010000583.1:0-2550 GCA_049323075.1 Pseudomonadota bacterium | reverse complement strand
GCTCCTGTAGCGGGCCGGAAGCTGTCACTGTCCGGCCTGGCAATCGCCCAAACTGAATGGAGAGCAGACCATGAGCAACACGCCCTTGACCACCTCCGCCGGCGCTCCGGTGGCCGATGACAACAACAGCATCAGCGTCGGCCCGCGCGGACCGCTCACCTACGACAATCATTACCTGTTCGAAAAGCTCGCCCATTTCAACCGCGAACGCATTCCCGAGCGCGTCGTCCACGCCCGCGGCACCGGCGCCTACGGTACCTTCACCCTGAGCAAAAGCCTGACCCAGTACACCATTGCCGATTTCCTGCAGAAAGCGGGCGACAAAACCGAAGTGTTCGTGCGCTTCTCCACTGTTGGCGGCGGTCAGGATTCCAGCGACTACGCCCGCGACCCGCGCGGTTTCGCCGTGAAGTTCTACACCCAGCAGGGCAACTTCGATCTGGTGGGCAACAACACGCCAGTGTTCTTTCTCAACGACCCGATCAAGTTTCCGGATTTCATCCACTCGCAGAAAAAGAATCCGCGCACCAATCTGCCGGACCCCGCTGCCGTGTATGAATACTGGGCCAACCACCCGCAGTCCCTGCACCAGATAACGATCCTGATGTCGGACCGCGGCATTCCGGCGTCCTACCGCCACATGCACGGCTTCGGCTCGCACACGCTGAGTTTCTGGAACAGCAAGGGCGAACGCGTGTGGGTGAAATGGCACTTCAAAACCAACCAGGGCATCAAGAACCTGACCGGCGATGAAGCGGCGAAACTGCCGGCGTTCGGCGCCCAGAAAGATCTGGTGGACGCCATCGACCGCGGCGATTTCCCCAGCTGGGCAGTGAAAGTGCAGATCATGACCGAAGCCCAGGCCAAGACGTACAAGTGGAATCCGTTCGACCTCACCAAGATCTGGTCGCACCAGGATTTCCCTCTGATCGAAATCGGCAGGATGGAACTGAACCGCAATGTGGTGAACTATTTTGCCGAAACCGAGCAATCCGCTTTTGCGCCGAGCAATCTGGTGCCGGGCATCGGCGCCTCGCCGGACAAAATGCTGCAGGGCCGCCTGCTGGCGTACCAGGATGCGCACCGTTACCGCGTCGGCGTGAACGTGAACCAGATTCCGGTGAATGCGCCGCGCTGTCCGGTGAATCATTACCAGCGCGACGGTGCCATGGCCGGCATGTGCCCCTATCACACCGCCAGCAGCATCCAGGGCAACGGCGCCAACTTCTACCCCAATGACCGTGCAGCCCAGGGTGCTCCGGTACCGGTGCCGGCCGTGGCGGCTCCCCCGATGCCCGTACTGGCAGATGCCTGGATCGGCGTGCACAGCCAGGCGGACGAGGACTACCACACACAGGCCGGCGATCTGTTCCGCCTGATGAGCGAAGACCAGAAGCGGCAGCTGGCGGCCAACGTCGGTGGCGGCCTGGCCCAGGCCAGCAAATCCGCCCAGGAACGCATGCTGGCGCAACTGGCCAAGGCAGATCCGGACTATGCCAAACGGGTGCAGGAGGTCATCAAGCGCCTGAGCTAATATACTTAGGTCTCCGTGGAACAATTTTCCGTTTTTTGACCCAGCCCGCAAATTCATTCATTCTACTGGGGTAATATCCAGCCATTAGAAGAATGAATAAGCGGGTTAGGGATCATGTTCCGATACTGGATTGGGATCACAGCACTGATGATGAGCACCGGTTGCGCTATGATGACGCCGCAACCGGACGCGCCCGTGGCCAGCATCAAGGCCACCCCCCTGACGCTCAAGCATGCCCCTGTTTCACTGCCCGACAACTCCCTCGAACCACCCGCAATCGCCACCCAGCAAAACCAGTCCACTGCCAGCCTGCCCGCCAATCTGCCCGATGAGTTGAAAAAGGTCTTCCTGGCCCAGCACAAGGAATGGCACGGCACCCGTTACCGCCTGGGCGGCCTGAGCCGCAAGGGTGTGGACTGCTCCGGCTTCGTGTACCTCACCTTCCAGGAACGCCTGGGTATGACCTTGCCCCGCGATACCTCGAAACAGAGCCGCGAAGGTCGCGACATCGCCAAGAAGGATCTGCAGGTGGGCGATCTGGTGTTCTTCCGCACTGGCCGTTACAACCACGTGGGCATCTATATGGACAACGGCCAGTTCCTGCATGCGTCCACCCGCGAAGGTGTGAAGATGTCCCGTCTGGGCGATGCCTACTGGACCCGCACGTTCTGGAAAGCCAAGCGGTTGGATCTGCCCAGCGCCCAGCAAGTCGCCAAGCTGCAATAAACCTCGCCCAAACTACTGTACAAACATACAGTAATTTCAGTATACTGCCCCTCGCTGCGGATGACTCCCTACCGGCACCAGGCCGGACCGTCTGCAGGTGAGGAATGCGCATGTCGCGGTCTTCCATTGCCTTCACAATCTTCTGCTTAACATTTGTTTTTCCAAGTATTTCCAGCCTGGCCGCCACAGGCGGCGCCGAGGCTCCAGAGCGCTGGGTGCAAGCCAATTTCAATGCACCACTGATGCTGGGCGACTACCGCCCCGTCGCCGGATCGCTGCCAGGCGCACCG
>JBMOPR010000582.1:0-11662 GCA_049323075.1 Pseudomonadota bacterium | reverse complement strand
TGTCACGGGTATCCGGATCGGTGGCATTCACGTCGTACCGGTATGGGGTGCCTTCAGTGGCCGCCGTAACAGGGACGGAGGAAATAACCGGTGCCCGGTTGGCGGGGTCCAGACGCCGCGCAGTGGGTGTTGCGGAAATCTGGCGCGAACGGCAGATCTCGGCACCATTGCGACCCAGCGCGCTCACCACGTAATAATAGGGAGTGTCCAGTTGCAGACCCAGATCGAGGAAGGTGGAATAGCGGCTGTCAGTGACAGCAATCTGCTGGTAGGGACCACCGTTCTGCAGACTGCGATACACGGCGTACTGATAGGCGCCGGTGTCGGTCCAGGTCAGCTGTACCTTGGTGTTCTTCGGCCGCGCCGCCAGATCCGGCAGACAGTTGCACAGCAGGTCCGACGCATCACGCACACTCACCTGGGTGATGGACGTATCGGAAAGATTGGTCTGGCCAGGGCCGGGGAATGCAGCGGCATTGTTGTCCGTCACCCGCAGGCGCACTACATGATCACCCACGCCAAGTGCCTGGAGCTGGGCGGCAGCGTTGATCGTTGCGCCAGTGCGGTCAGAAAAATTCAGATCGTTGTTCAGGTCCCACGCATATTCGGTGATGCGGTCAGGCACGCCACCGGCGGCACTCTGGCCATCATCGGGGTTGACCGAACGGCTGCCATCCAGCCACCAGTGCGTGTCCTGCGGGCAGAACAGATAGGGTCCACCGGCTACCGCTGTCGGCTTGAGCGCACCGGTCGCAACGTTGACCGTCAAGGTCGCACTGTCCACCAGCGGCGTCGCGCTGTCGTCGGTCACCCGCAGCGTAACCGGATACTGGCCGATGGCAGGGAATGTGGTTGTCACCTGCGGACCGGTCGCATCGTAAACGCCATCGTTATTCAAATCCCATTCCCAGGAAACGATGGTTCTGCCTTCCCTCTGATGGAAGGACTTGGCGCCGTCCAGTATCACCGGCTGGCTCACCGCGGCGGGATTGGGAACCGCCTGCGCAACGGCAACCAGGTCGCTGACGGGGCGCTGGTCAAGAATTTCGTCAACCTTGATGCTGAGCAGCGCATTGGTGAACGAGCGGGCGTAATGTCCGCCGGAGCGCAGGAAATTCAGATCCCACACCGCACCACCGCTCTGCACCGCCAGATTGACATAATTGGCAACCGTGGTACCGGAACCACTGATCGCGCGGGCGCCGGTGCAGGTAGTGAAACCGCCGCTGCCGTCGGCCACATAGCCAACGCCAGTACTATCCATGCCCAGCGCCGGTGTGTTGTTACCGCACCGCAGGGTGGCGTTGACCACCGCATTGAGCAACGCCTTGTTGGCCTGCAGCTTGGCCAGCACGGTATTGAACGTGATCGCGCTGTTGGTGTTGTCGCGATCCTCATCGGTGGCCAGAATGATATTCACTGCCGCGCCACTGCGACGGGGATAGGTATCCAGCGCAAATTCAATGCCGCGCCAACCATCTTCCGTTCCACCATTGACCCGCAACCCGCTGCTGGCCTGCACGAACTCGGCAGGACTGCCCAGCAATTTGCCACCCAGCAGCAGGCTGCGGGGCACCACCCGACTGTCGCCAAATCCGATCAGACCGTACAGGTTCGACTGACCCTCGCTGCCCACGCCATAGGACACCAGATTCTGTTCCAGCGCCGGCACCACATCGGCAACCCAGCGCTGTTCTCCACTCATGGAGCCTGACTCGTCGATGACCACCAGCACATCGGCAGCCACCGGTCCCAGCGCTGCCTGGGCGGTTGTTGCCACGGATACAAACGTGGAAAGGAAAGCAGCCGCCAGCGGCGCTGGCAGCAGTGAACGCAGCAATTTTTTGCTAGGCATGATCGTCCCCAAAGAATCGGTCCCTGAAAAAAGATAAGTGTCGTTTCTGGCGTCGTTATGACAGGCGGCTTTTTCTGCGGGCCAGGCCCACGAACAGCAATCCGGTCAGCAGGATGATCGCCATCCCCGGCTCCGGCACCTGTACCGGCGCGGTACCCTGAACCACCGCGGTTCCATTGAAGAACAGCGACTCGGCGGAATCGTCATCCACATGATTCAGGCCACCGATATTGAGACGGCTGAAGATCATCTCGGCGGTGACAATGGCGCCCGCTTCCAGATCCCCCAGGCTGAAACCCAGCGCCATGGACACATCGTCTTCCGCTCCCGCGGGCACGCCATTGCTGTTATCCAGGTAACCGGCAAGCAGGTGGTCGTAGATATCGCCAAACAGGTAACCGGGTTCGTCGATTTCCCAGCTGTCGGCGAAGATGTCGCCTGCGCCCATACCGTTGACGGAGGCCAGCGCACCCGACTCATTGAAAAAAGTGTTGGTCGCCTGGTCTATTTCGGCATCGAGGAAAACAAAAAACCAGGCGTCCGCCAGCAGGCTGCCTGAGTTGTTGGCAAACGACCAGGTAACGGAACCCAGATTGTCCGCATCCAGATTGCTGGTGAAGGAAGCCGTGACACCGGCGGGCGACAGCTGGTCCTCGCTGTAGTTGATGCCGGTATGTTCCAGCGACGTCGTTCCCAGCGAACCGGAATAGAGAAACCCGCTGTACTGCTGGATCGAAACCACGCCAGCGCTGGCTACGTCAGCAAACAGGCATGCCACCCACATTGAAAGCCCCAATAGAGATTTGTTCATACGCATAAAAAGCCCTGCATTTGGTTAATCAAAAACGAAAACAAGAAGCCTCGTTGCTGGCGCGATTACCGCAAGAAACAGGCAATGAAATCCGGGAACAGGAAACAGAACGAAGGGCGACGTGAAGGAAACGCCGGCCCGGGACACAACCTGCCGTCAGCGAAAAGCTGGCAGGCTTCCCATTGGACGAGAAAATGAAAAGTCGCTGCGTGATGAGCGCCCAACGTCCGTGCATCGAAAAATCCCCAATGCGGCACAGCCCTGTGAAAAATCCCCGACGGCATTATAACGACTGAATGCCACGCCTCAACGGCCGTAAAAGGGGTATACAGAGGCCACGCCAAATTTCGCACAAAATCGCTGTGCAAAAATAACAGCGGCGCGTGAACCTTTTGTTAAGGAACCGGTATTCGCAGCGAGGATACAGCGCGTACATTCAGGGGCTTGACGATTCACAATGCCAGCATCGGCAAGCGCCTGGTTCAACTCTCCAGCCAGAACGTCACCGGCCCGTCATTCACCAGCGCCACCTGCATGTCGGCGCCGAACTTGCCGGTCGCCACATCGGGCCAGACGGCGCGGGCCTGTTGCACGAACAGGTCATATAACCGTTCACCCTCCTGCGGTGATGCGCCAGAGGAAAAACTGGGCCGCAATCCCTTGCGGGTGTCGGCCACCAGGGTGAACTGCGACACCACCAGCAGACCGCCACCGGTGTCACGCAACGACAGGTTCATCTTGCCGGCGGCGTCAGGGAAAATGCGGTAGCTCAGTACCCGCTGCAGCAGCTTGTCCGCAGCGGCGGCGTCATCGGATTTCTCCACCCCCAGCAACAACAGAATGCCGGCGCCGATGCGGCCGATCACGTCTCCGTCCACCGTCACTGACGCCTGGGTCACCCGCTGGATCAATGCTTTCACGCCCCGCCCCTTCCAAAAAATGCAGACGCAGGCAGACTAGGTGAATTCAGGCAAGCTGACAATTCAATCCTAATGGGCCGACGCCACGGCACCTGCCAGCGTGGTATCCAGGTTTTCGTACAGCCCGGTGATGTCATCCATGCGCCGCAACATGCCCGAGGTGGTAACGGAAATCACGTGGGGCACATAACGGCCGTCCTCCAGCTGCTCGAAGCCGGTGTTCGACAGGGCCCACTGGCTCTCCACTTTTTTCAACGCCTGGCGCAGTTCCGGCGTGTTATCGGGATAGGCGATCAGCTTGCCCAGCCCTTCTCCGTATTCCCGCCGCGCCGCGGCGAAATAGCCGGTGATGCCGTCGTCGCGAAAACCCAGCGCCTGGGCAAAATAATAGGCGGCAATGCGTTGCGACAGCATGCGCTGGCGGCCGGCGATATTCACCATCTGGGCCGATTCGCGGCCGGCGAACGCCTGCAGTTCCAGCACCACCTGGTGGCAGGATTTCAGCAGCGCGTTGTTGCGCTCCAGCAGTTGCGCGGCACTGGCGTGGCTGACAGGGCCCAGCGCCAGCGTGCGGTAGTCCTGCCACAGGGGTTCCACCACCGTCAGCGCATCACGTACCTGGGGGCTGGGCGAGTATTCCTGCAGTTCCTGCAATTGTTCCTCGAACAGCGCGACGCTGCGGTCCAGTTCCTGCCGCGCCCGCACCACATCCACATCAAGCGCGAGGGCCAGGTGGTTTTTCAGGATATTCTGCGACAGCATGCGCTGGCGCCCCGCCTTGTTGATGGCTGACCCCAATGTGAGCACGTCCGCCCAAATCTGCACAGAAAAAAAGCAGAAGAAAATAAACACGGCGGCGCGAAGCGGCAATTTATGCGGCATGACAGTTTCCTTGGTGATTCAAAAAGAGACAGTGCGCGGGAACTAGCAAATTCGCGGCCAGTGCGCGCAAATAAAAATCACCTGGGGGAACCGGATCAGACCGGTTTGGCAATGGCCAGCGTCGGACGCACTGCGTTACGGGTTTTTTTGGCCTCATACAATGCTGCGTCGGCGGACTTGATCAGATCATCCAGGCTTTGGCCCGACTGGTGGCTGGCCACACCGAAGGACGCGGTGACAACGGCGCCAAGACCGAAATCCAGCTGCCCGATGCGCATCCGCAACAACTCCGCCAGGTGCGCGGCATCCACCAGCGCAGTGGACGGACACAGCACGAGAAATTCCTCGCCACCCCAGCGCGCCACACTGTCCACCACGCGGCAGGTTTGCCGTAACAGTGCGGAAATCCCCTTGAGCACGCGATCGCCCACATCATGGCCATGCTGGTCGTTGATCAGCTTGAAATGATCCACGTCCAGCAGGATGACGGAGAAGGACTCGGCATAACGGTTGCTGCGACCAATTTCCGCGTTGAGCTGCGCTGTCACATGACGCCGGTTGCCGATGCCCGTGAGATGGTCGGTGGTGGCCTGGTTCTCCAGCTGCTCGTTGAGTTTTTTCAGGCGCTGCTCCGCCACCTTGCGGGGCGTGATGTCCATGATGATGAACAGCGCTCCCTCCGCCAGATTGGCAGGATCGATGGCCTTGCCGCTGATGATGCCCCAGAACAGGCTGCCGTCCTTGCGCTTGTAGGAATACTCCGCGCGATAGGATTCTCCCCGCCGCAATACCGGTGGCGCTTCGCGGCCCAGGCGTTCGAAATCCTCATGGTGTTCATAGATGAAATCGGACAGCCGGCCAACCGCCTCTGCCAGACTGTAGCCGAACAGCTCCTCGGCGTGGTGGTTGATCCAGTCGACCGTGCGCCCCTTCATCAGCACAATGGCCACCAGGCTGTTGTCGAGGATGCTGTCGCGCATCCGCAGCAGACGCTCGGCTTCCAGCCGGGCCTGCTCCAGGGCCAGGGTACGGGCGCTGACTTTCTCCTCCAGTTCCTGGTTGATTCTGAGCATGCGCCGGGCGGCGTTCTCGCGGATGCGGATGCGGATCAGCAGCACCGCCACCACGATCACCAGCAGGCCGACAAAGAATGCCGTTACCTGCATCAGCACGCGGTACCGTTGCGACACGGAATGCGGCTCGTTGACGAGATGGCTGCCGGCAGGCAGATCCTCCAGGTCCAGGTTGAACCGCTGCATTTCCCGGTAATCGAACACGAACTCGTTGCCGCTGTCCTGTCGCACCGGAATCCGTTCCGGCGCTTCGCCACGCAGGATCCGCACTGCCATCTCTGCAGCAATCAGGGCCTGCTGGCGGTGGGAAACCAGTTTGCCTCCCAGCACACCCTTGCCCAGGCCGTGATACCAGAAATGAAAGATCGGTGCCGACGTGCTGGCGCGAATCAGCCCGAAGGCGGAATCGAAATCGCGGGTAGCACCCATGCGGTCGCGAAAAATCGACATCGGCAGCACCATTGTGTCCGACGGCAGGCGCCGCAACTCGTCCGCCAGTTCGTCATAGCTGTAATCCCCCAGCGACAGCAGGCGGTATCGATCGAATTCCATCTGCTTCATTTCGCGCTGGAACTGGGCCTGATTGGCCAGCCCGGATTCCGTGGCGTCATTGATTATGACCATCGTGCGGTTGGTACCGAACAGTTGCAGCATGACCTTCACCGTCTCGGAGATGGACACCTCCTCGATCACCCCCGTCACCCGGGGGCTGCGGTCAAAAGTCAGCGCGTAACCCACATCATTGATACCGAGGAACACGACCGGCAGGCCGGAAAAAAGACTGCCCTGGTTGGCCTCCACGAAATGCAGGGCGGCATCATCTGCAGCGATGACCAGATCATAGGGCGTCAGGCGCTGCAGTTTCTTGTCCAGGCTGTCGCGGAAGATGCGCTGATCCGCTTCGGTGTAGAACCGCTTGGCATCCATGAACTCGATGTCGAGACGGATGTGCTCCGGCTCCAGCACCTCGCGCAGACCGGCAACCTGATCAAAAAATGTGGGAAATCCCGGATGGTACGAGGCAATGAACAACACCGCCCGGCCAGGAGCGTGGGTTTGTGGCGGTGTCGCTGCCAGACCAAGCGTTGCCGGCAGCAGCCCGATCAGCAACAGATAAAAAATTCCTGTGACGTTCACGAACGGAATGCCCTCTCGGCCCGGTGCAGATAACTGGCGAAACCGCTTTCTTCAGGATAGTCTAATGCCGCTCAACTCAGGTCCAATCTCACGGGGAGAAAACATGGACATCACGCTCGACAGCGCTAACTGGCTCGATCCGGTAGGCCTGCAACGCCCGCAAACCCTGATCAAAACTCAACCATTTCCTTTTTTCGTCGCCACGGACATGCTACCCCCCAGCCTGTTGCCGGCGCTGAAACAGGATTTTCCGGCCATGGGTGGCGCCGGTTATCTGCCCTACGACAAATCCGCCTGTGGCAAATCGGTCAACGCCCTGATTGAACACATCCAAGCACCGGAATTCGCCAACGCCATCGGCAAAACCCTGGGCATCGACAATCTGTCCCAGTATCCCACCTACGTTTCCATCAGCCGCAGCCTGAACAAGCGTCATGGCACCATCCACACCGATGGCAAATCCAAGGTGGCCACGGCCCTGCTGTACCTGAATGACAACTGGGAAAACGCCGGCAAGGGCTGTCTGCGCTTTCTCAACAAAATTGACGACATCGAGGACATGGTGGTGCCGGAAATCAAGCCAGTCTATGGCACCCTGGTGGCGTTCAAGCGTACCGACAATTCCTTCCACGGCCACCTGCCGTTCGAAGGTGAACGCCGGGTTATCCAGATTGCTTGGCTGGTGAGCGCCGCTGACATGGATCGCAAGGCCAAGCGCGGCCGCCTGTCCAGTGGACTGAAAAAACTGTTGGGCTGGATCGACCGCAAGATCGGCCAGGGCCGCGACGACAACGCCTCGCACCGCTGAACGCCTCCAGTAAGCTCGACGCCGCGGGCCGTGCAGTCCCCTTCCATCTTTAGCCAGCGAGTTTGATCATGACCACCCAACTCATCATCAATCAGCAATCGCATGAAGTGGATGTCGCGCCGGATACCCCGCTGCTCTGGGTACTGCGCGACCACCTGCAACTCACTGGCACCAAGTATGGCTGCGGCATGGCCCAGTGCGGCGCCTGCACCGTGCACCTGAATGGCACGCCGATCCGCGCCTGCGTCACTCCACTGCAGGCCGTGGCGGGCCAGGCCATCACCACCATCGAAGGGCTCGACAGCCCCGCCGGCAAGGCCGTGCAACAGGCCTGGGATGAACTGAGCGTGGTGCAGTGCGGCTACTGCCAGAGCGGACAGATCATGTCCGCCGCCGCCCTGCTGGCCAGCAATCCCCAACCCACCGACAGTGACATCGACAGCGCTATGAACGGCAATATCTGCCGCTGTGCCACCTATGTCCGCATCCGACGCGGTATCCACCAGGCTGCCCGGTCCCTGGCCAGTGGTGCAGCCGAGCAGGAGAATCCCGCATGAAGCGCATCCCGTTCACCGCTGATGAAGCAGCCCGTGCCAACCATCCGGAATCCAGCCCTGAAACCAGCCCTCTTATATTGTCCCGGCGGATCTTCCTGCACCACGGCGCCTATGCCGCCGCCGGCCTGACCCTGGCGGTGGCACTGCCCATTGGCGCCTGCTCATCGCCACCCCCCGCCACCCCGGTTACCGCAGGCCCCGTCCCCACACCACCACCGCCAGATCTGGACGCCAACGCCTTTGTGCGGGTAACCACAGACAACCGCGTCATCGTCACCATCAAGCATCTGGAAATGGGCCAGGGCGCCTACAACGGCCTGGCCACCCTGGTGGCAGAGGAAATGGACGCCGACTGGGCCCAGCTGGAAGCGCAGAACGCACCGGCGGACGCCACCCGCTACAACAACCTGTCCTGGGGTCCGGTCCAGGGCACCGGCGGCAGCAGCGGCCTGCCCAATGCCTATCTGCAGATGCGGGAAGCCGGGGCTGCAGCGCGCTACCTGCTGGTGTCCGCCGCCGCGGAACAGTGGAACGTACCCCGCGCGGATCTGAGCGTCCGCCAGGGCCGCGTGCTGCACGCTGCCTCGAATCGCAGCGCCAGTTTCGGTGAACTGGCGTCCCTCGCCAGCCGTCAGCAACTACCCGCCAGCGTCCCCCTGAAAGATCCCGCCGACTTCGTTTTCATCGGCCGCCCCACGCCGCGCCTGGACACCGGCAAGACCGACGGCAGCGCCCGCTTCACCCAGGACATGTACCTGCCGGACATGGTCACCGCACTGGTGGCCCACCCCCCGCGCTTCGGCGCCACCCTGGCGCAGGTCGACAGCTCGGCGGCACTGGCGGTGCCGGGTGTACTGGCGGTGCTGCCCATTCCCAGTGGCGTGGCGGTGATCGCCCGCTCCTTCTGGCAGGCGAAACAGGGCCGCGATGCCCTCAGGCTGGAATGGGATGAAAGCCGCGCCGTGTTCGTGGATACCGCCGAACTGCTGGAACAGTACCACCTGAAAACCACCGAGCCCGGTCGCATCGCCGTCAAACGCGGCCAGCTGAAACAGGGTTTCAGACAGTCCGGCCGCACCCTGGAATCCAGCTTTGAATTTCCGTTTTTGTCCCACGCCGCCATGGAGCCCATGAACTGCGTGGTGCAGCAGAAACCCGATGGCATCGAGGTGTGGAACGGCTGTCAGCTGCAGACGATGGACCAGCAAGCTGTGGCCCGGGTGTTTGGCGTGCAGCCGGCACAGGTGAAAATCAACACGCTCTTTGCTGGCGGCAGTTTCGGCCGTCGCGCCAACCCATATTCCGACTACGTGGTGGAAGCCGCCCAGATCGCCCGCGCCTACGAGCGCAAGGTGCCGGTGAAACTGGTGTGGACGCGGGAAGACGATCTGCGCGCCGGTTATTTCCGTCCGCTGTATGTGCATCACCTGAAAGCCGGCCTCAACCGCCAGGGCGAGATCGTGGCGTGGCGCCACCGCATCATCGGCCAGTCCATTCTCAGGGGCACCCCCTTCGAAGCCATGATGGTGAAGGACGGCATCGACCAGTCTTCGGTGGAAGGCGCCGCCAACCTGCCGTACACCATTCCCAATTTCCGCGTGGAACTGACCACGGTGGACCCGGGCGTGCCGGTGCAGTGGTGGCGCTCGGTGGGGTCCACCCACACCGCCTTCGCCACCGAACACTTCCTGGACCGCATTGCGCGGGCCGCCGGACGCGATCCGGTGCAATACCGCCTGCAATTGCTGAAGGATCACCCCCGTCACACCGCCGTGCTGAAGCTGGCGGCGGAAAAAAGCGGCTGGGGCAAGCCGCTGCCCAAGGGTGTCAGCCTGGGGATTGCCGTGCATGAATCCTTCAACACCTGCGTGGCGCAAGTGGCACAGGTGCGCCGTCTGAACGACGGCCGCTTCAAGGTGGAAAAGGTGGTGTGCGCGGTGGACTGCGGCCTGGCGGTGAATCCGGATGTAATCGCCGCGCAGATGGAAGGCGGCATCGGCTATGGCCTGTCGCCGGCGCTGATGAGCGCGGTGAACCTGCAGGACGGCAAGGTGGTGGAATCGAATTTTCACGATTACAAGGTGGCGCGCATGCAGGACATGCCGGACGTGGACGTGCACATCGTGCCCTCTGCAGCGCCGCCCACCGGCGTGGGAGAACCGGGCACGCCGGTGATCGCACCTGCCATCGCCAACGCGCTGCTGGCGGCTACCGGCAAACCGAGTCACCGTCTGCCGCTGGAGGCGGCACTGACGTGACAGCCATCGACCTGGGTGAGCTGTACCGCAGCGAATCCCGCCGCGTACTGGCCACCCTGATCCGCCTGCTGAAGGATTTCGATCTGGCGGAGGAAGCCCTGCACGATGCGTTCGCCGCGGCCATGCTCCAGTGGCCAACGGAAGGAGTGCCACGCAATCCCCGCGCCTGGCTGGTATCGGCCGGACGCTTCAAGGCCATCGACCAGCTGCGCAAGCGTGCCCGCTTCGACACCCGCCTGGACGACATTGCCGATGAACTGGAAGCCGAACCGCCCGCCGATGAGGAGTCCATCGAGGACGACCGCCTGCGCCTGATCTTCACCTGCTGTCACCCCAGCCTGGCACCGGAAGCGCAAATCGCTCTGACCCTGCGGGAAGTATGCGGCCTCACCACCGAGGAAATCGCCCGCGCCTTCCTGGTAACGCCCACCACCCTGGCCCAGCGCATCGTGCGCGCCAAGTCCAAAATCCGCGACGCGGGCATTCCCTATGAAGTGCCGGAACCCGACGCACTGCCGGCCCGGCTGGAACCGGTGCTGCGGGTGATTTATCTGGTATTCAACGAAGGCTATGCTGCCTCGGCCGGCGACAGCCTGACCCGGCAGGATCTCAGCAACGAAGCCATCCGCCTGGGCCGCCTGCTGCTGGATCTGCTGCCGGAACCGGAAGTGGAAGGTCTGATGGCGCTGATGCTGCTGCACGATTCCCGCCGCGCCACCCGCGCCACCGCCGACGGCGACCTGATCCTGCTGGAACAGCAGGACCGCAGCCGCTGGGACAAATCGCAAATCGACGAAGGCTGTGCCCGGGTGGAAAACGCACTGCGCTCGCGCCGCTTCGGCCCCTACACCCTGCAGGCGGCCATCGCCGCGGTGCACGCGGATGCAGCCGACACCGCCAGTACCGACTGGGACCAGATCCTGGGACTGTACGACGTACTGCTGCAGGTAATGCCCTCCCCGGTGGTGGAACTGAACCGCGCCGTGGCGGTGGCCATGCGCGACGGCCCGGCGGCAGGCCTGACGCTGGTGGACGGATTGCTGGAACGGGGCGAACTGACCGACTATCACCTGGCTTATGCCACCCGGGCAGACCTGTGCCGGCGCCTGGGTCGCACCGAAGACGCACGCGCCGCCTACCAGGCAGCGCTCGAACGGGTAAAACTGGGCGCGGAGCGGCGGTTTCTGGAACAGCGCCTGCAGGCCCTGAGGAACACAGCAGAATGAATGCGGGCCCGACTTTTGTGTTGGGTTTTGCGTTTGGTCATGATCCACATCGCCAAAAGAGGCGATTATCCTGCCAGTCATCTGCACAAGGAAAAGCAACATGCGCGTCGCCCGCTTCCTGCTGATCAACAGCGT
>JBMOPR010000581.1:7442-11677 GCA_049323075.1 Pseudomonadota bacterium | reverse complement strand
CCGGCCAGCCGTGGTGCTGGCGGTATACCGGGCCGGCAAGCAGGACATCGTGGATATCTCCGAGGCCCTGCGCAATTACGTCGAAACCCCCACCACCTACATTCCCGACGGCATCAAGCTGGATGTCTGGCAGGACACCACCGTTTACTACAAGAGCCGCATGTCGCTGCTGATCACCGACGGCTGGCAGGGCGGTCTGATGGTGTTCCTGATCCTGCTGGCGTTCCTGCGTTCGGAAGTGGCGTTCTGGATCAGCATGTCGGTGCCCGTGAGTTATCTGGGTTCCATGATCATCCTGCCCCACTTCGGCGTCACCCTGAACATGATTTCCCTGTTCGCCTACATCCTGGTGCTGGGCATCGTGGTGGACGAGGCGATCGTGATCGGCGAGAACATATTTTCATACCGGCGCAAGGGCCTGAATGGCGTTGAAGCCGCCATTCGCGGTGCCCAGGAACTGTTTTTCCCGATGCTGGCATCGGTGCTCACCACCATCTGCGCCTTCCTGCCGCTGCTGCTGCTGCCCGGGCCCGAGGGCAAGCTGATGCAGGTGATTCCGCTGGTGATCATCTTCACGCTGCTGATCTCGGTGATCGAGGCGTCGCTGATGCTGCCGGCTCACCTGTCCGGTTCAAAGCCAGACCTGTACGACAGTTTCCCCGTGGTGGGCAAGGTGCAGAAATGGATTTCCGAACACCTGGACTGGTTTCTGGAACACCGTTACCGGCCGTTCCTCGAAGTCTGTCTGAACTGGCGCTATTCGGTGGTGACGGCGTTCGTCAGCGTGCTGCTGGTGACCATCGGCATCGTTGCTTTCGGCTGGCTGAAGGTAGTGATGTTTTCCCAGATCGAGGGTGACACCGCCAGCGCCACCATCCGTTTTTCCGAAAACACGCCGCGTGTGGTAACGGATTCCGGAATCAAGCAGCTGGAAAAGGCCGCGCTGGAAATCATGCGGGATTTCCGTGATCCCGATGGCAGCCCCCAGATCCTCAACGTGTTCACCTCCTATCAGCCGGATGGTGGCGGTCATATCGTGATGGAATTCCAGGCCAGCGAGAACCGGCACTTCTCCGGGCAGGATGTGGTGGCCGAGTGGCGCAAGCGTGCCGGTGACATTCCGGAAATGGCGGATCTGGATTTCAAGTCCACGCTGCTGGCGTCGGGCACCATGATCGATATCGAGCTGACCTCGAACGACAACGATGACCTGCAGCGCGCGGCCAAGGCGTTGAAGGCGCGGCTGTCGGAATTCGAGGGACTGTATGCCGTGCGCGATTCCCTGCAGACCGCCAAGCAGGAACTGATGATCAACCTCAAGCCCACCGGCCGCAACCTGGGGCTGTCGCTGGAGCAGGTGGCGGCGCAGGTGCGTCAGGCGTACCACGGCCTCAGCCTGCAGAACATCAACCGCGCCGATGGCGATGTGGCGGTGGTGCTGCGCTATTCCGAGGCCGACCGCAATTCCCTGTGGAGCCTGGAGAACATGAATCTGGTGCTGCCCACCGGCAAGACGGTGCCGCTGTCCAGCGTCGCGGATATCGATTACGGCGAGGGCGCCTCGGAAATCAAGCACCACCAGCGGCACCGTGTGGTGCGGGTGAGTGCGAAGGTGGATGATGCCGCCACCTCGATCGGCAAGGTCATGACCGTGCTGAAAGCGGATTTCCTCGACCGCCTGAGTCTGGACTATCCCGACATGCGCTGGGCCGTGGCCGGTGCCCAGAAGGACCGCGACGAGTTCATCGACTTTCTGTCCAAGGCGTACCTGATGGCGCTGCTGGGCATGTACACCCTGATGGCGTTCCAGTTCCGTTCCTACGGTCAGCCGCTGATGGTGATGATCGCGATTCCGTTCGGCATCATCGGTGCCCTGGCGGGCCACCTGATCGTCGGTATTGATGTCACCATCTGGTCCCTGATCGGCATCGTCGCCGTGAGCGGGGTGGTGGTGAACGACAACCTGGTGCTGATCGATTACATCAACGATTGCCGGCGCAGCGGTGTGCCGCTGCAGCAGGCCATCCGCGACGCCGGCGTGCAGCGGGCCCGCGCCGTCATTCTGATCTCGCTCACCACGCTGGTGGGTGTGTTGCCCATGATCATGGAAAAGAGCCTGCAGGCGCAGTTCATGATCCCGATGGCGGTGTCGCTGGGCTTTGGCACCCTGTTCTCCAGTACCATCAGCCTGATCCTGGTGCCGTCGATGTACCGGATCTCGGTGGATATCGGTGAACTGCTGGGCCGGTTGTTCAGCCTGGGCGGCCGCAGTGCGCCCGAACAGGCCGAACTGCAACCGGCATTGGCGGTGGCGGGAGCCGGCGGCAGTGAAGCAGTGCCCGAAATGGCGGCGGCTGCGCCTGCCGGCGACGGTCGCACCGAATGGCACGTGGGCCTGGATGAAGCTTACGAGCTGGGATACAAGGCGGCGCTGGAAGGTCAGCCCCGTCAGGCCGAGTTCGAACTGGAGGTGCTGGCCGCCAGCTGGGAAGCGGGCTGGGATGACGGCGCCGAGGAAGCGCGGCGTTCCTGACCGGCTCCGCGCCACTGTCTTGAACAAGGGAGGGCTCATCCATGCTGCATTTCGTGCTGGTTGAGCCGGCGGTGCCGGAAAACGTCGGTGCCGCCGCCCGAGCCCTCAAGACCATGGGCTACACCAGCCTGTGGATCGTCAATTCCGGCGTTCATCTTGAAAAGCCCGCCCGTATCCTTGCCCACGGGTCCACCGACATTCTCGACCAGGTGCGCACCTTTCCCGATCTGGCCGCCGTGCGTCGTGAAGTGGACCTGATGATCGGCACTTCCGCCAAGCCCCGTCACCGCCGCGACCTGTTATTGCCGCCGGAAGCGGTGCGCGAACGCCTGCAGGAAAAACACGGTGCACTGGGGGATTGCGCCCTGGTGTTTGGCCGTGAGGAGTCCGGTCTGCACGGAACGGAAATCGCGCTCTGCGATCTGCTCAGTTCGATTCCGCTGGCGGTGACCTATCCCTCGCTCAATCTGGGGCAGGCGGTGATGCTGTACGCCTATGTGTTGCAGCAGCTGCAGCGGGAAAACACGGTAGAGGCGCCTGCGCCGGACCAGTACGCCGCCCTGCGCAGCAAATGTGAGATTCTGCTGCGGGACACCGGCTACGTGCCGGGAGAAGCCCTGTTCCAGTGGGCACTGGACCGCCTGCCGCTGTTCAACCGACGTGACATCGGATTCGCCCACCACCTGATCGACAAGCTGAGCGGCCGCAACCGCAGGGGGTGATGTGCCCGGCCCCTCCCAGGCTCCCCTCCCGGACAAAGTTTTCACTGTGTGTCACCGGTTTCAACTGGCTATAATGCGGGCCTGAACCCCTGCCACAGAATGCCCGAATCCCATGCCCACGAATCATGCTGTAGAGGAAAGAACCGTGTTTGACGACAAGGCCGATACCCGGGAAAAGCTGATCCTGGTGGCGATCAGGATGTTTGCGGAACAGGGGTTTGCGGGGGTTTCCATGCGCACGATCAACAGCGCTGCCGGTACCCGCAATTCCTCGGCGGTGCATTACCACTTCGGCAACAAGGCCGGGATCATCCAGGCAATTTTCGACAAACTGGAAGCCGAACTGCGGCCCCTGTTCGACCGCCTGGTGGAGGAACTGAAGATACGCCGTGCGGAGCAGAAACTGGTAGTGGAAGATGTGGTGATGGCGCTGCAGCTGCCATTCTGGGTGCTCTACAACACGCCCGGTTACGGCAAGCACGCGGTCAAGCTGCTGGCCCGCCTGATCCAGGAAGCGGATGGCGAGATGCAGGATCTCTACAATCGCTATATCCAGGAACCGGCGGCGGGCTTGTTCGAATTGCTGCAGGGCCTGATGCCGAACAAGCGCGAGCAGCAACTGAAATTCCAGCTGGTGCATTGCCTGATGTCCACCATCTCCGGCATGGCCACCATGAACCAGCTGTCGCGCACGCCACTGGGCGACATCCGTTTCGAACAGGATCTGGAAATGCTGCTCAGCTATGTGCAGTACGTGTCCCACGGCCTGGGGTGCGAATCCACCGATATGCAGTTCGACATGGGATTCTGGGGCCGCTATACCGAATACCTGATGCCGGGGCAGATGTCCGCCGAGATCAGCCAGGCCGGCTGACACGTCGGCGGAGTTCGCGCCCGCATCGCCAACCGCCTGCCCAGCGTGCCAGCAGGCCATCATCCGTGCAGGAAGCCAGCCATGCAGGAAACCGTCAGGATTCTGG